>NZ_ASZT02000147.1:0-12807 GCF_001006065.1 Sphingobacterium sp. IITKGP-BTPF85 | reverse complement strand
AAAAGTTCGAAAATATGTGGTAAGTCTTCTGACGAAATGCCTCTCCCCTTATCACAAACCTGTACAATAGCTATCCCTTCATGGTATATAATATCTACTAGACAATGTTTATCTGAACTGTATTTACAGGCATTTTCGATTAAATTAGCAAAAGCTACTTGAAGTAAATAGGCATTTCCCATGACCAAAATTTCTTCTTGATCCTCTGCATTATGCAACAGGTCATAATTAAAAGATATGCTAACACGGTAATCTTTATCTTTATCCTGGACCATAAATTTTGATTCTACAAGAATTTCATCCAGTCTCAAAGAACTAAAGCTAACTTGTGAACTATCATAATTGGCACGGGCAAAGTCCAATAAGGAACTGGATAATATTGTTGCTTCCTTAGCATCTGATAAAGCGGTATCAATAGAATGCTGGTAATCTGCTAAGGTTGTATTTAGCTCTTTTGCAAGTTCGAGTTCTGCAATCATAGCTGATAAGGGAGTACGAAACTCATGGGATATAATGGAAACAAAATGCCTTTGGTTGTTAAAGGACTTTTCCAGTCGATTGAATGTTCCATTAAAGGTATCAATCAATTCAGAGAGCTCATCTTTTGCTTTTCGATAATATACTCTTTTACTAAGATTATGTTCGGAGACATCCCGTATTTCATTAATGATATGTTTGATGGGTTTTAAAATGTACTGGGCAAAGAAAAAAGAGGTTATAAATATAAAAATAATGGCAACAAAATAAATACTGATGAGGAGCTGATTCAAACGTTGCATATGGGCATAACCTGTCTGGTCGTATGCATGTCCAATCAGATAGTATTGTTTACCTTGAAAAGGATAATGCATGCCCATAAAGAGCTCATCGCCCTGATTCCAGGTCATAAAATTTTTATTCCGAATCTTTTCTAATAAGGCACGATGATAATGCTGTTCGCCAACATCAACAAAGAGCTCTTTAAATTGATTGTCAAAAACTGTTATCTGCGCTTCATTTATCTTTTTTTTATTTTGTTCATGAATCTGACGCAGTTGTGTTTCACTGACTTTGGCATCAAAAATAAATTCAGCACGCCAGGTAATTTTATACCGCAAGCGGTCTATAAATTCTTCCTCTCTATTTTTTCAGAAAAGAAATAGATACTGTAGGCGAAAAGAAATAGTATCGCCGCAGAGAATAACGTTAATACTAAGGAAGTACGAGAAGCTATTTTCATTCTTTATTTGATAAGATAAAACCATGCCCCGATTTGTTATGAATGAGTTTAGTAATAAAGTCTTTGTCAATTTTTTCCTGAGATAATTGATATAAACATCAATGTAATTGGTTCCGGTATCAAAATTCTTTCCCCATACATTTCTAGCAATCTCATCACGGCTCAATAACGTTTCTTGATGCCGCATAAAAAATACAAGTAAGTCAAATTCTTTGGGAGTCAATTTAATATCGATGTGATCGCGACTCACATTTTTACTTCTCAAATTAAGTGTTAAAGAATCATAGTTTAAAGATTCATTATTTTCCCAACTGCCAAACTCTTTATTTCTTTTTAAAACAGCTGCAATACGGGCATATAATTCGCGAAGATCAAAAGGTTTTACCATATAATCATCTGCACCTGCATCAAATCCTGCAATTTTTTCATCGATTTGACCTAGGGCTGTCAACATGATAATCGGGATTTTAGGATAAGTGCATTTCATACGTTTGCTCAATTCTATACCACTCATACGAGGAAGCATGATATCAATAATAAGAAGATCGTAATCTAACAACTTTATCTGTTTTAAAGCTGATTCAGCATCAAGCGCAATACTTACCTGATAGTTTTGACTCTTTAAACCTTTTTGCAATACCGAACACACACGTTCATTGTCTTCTACAACTAATACCCTCATATTAACAAATGTAGATACTTTTTAAATAAAAATAAATCTTGAAATCTCAGATAAATAGTGACATACAATTGCTTTCCTTGATGTACATAACAGCAAGGAAAGCAAAAGTTAATGATTCATTTGATTAGTGATCTGAGACAAACAGATCGTCAGCTCCATCTTGTATTGGTATATATAAACGTTCCCAGCTTTTCGAGTGTACCATTTCCCAACTATGGCCTTTACCTTTTAAATCTTCAGCAAGTAAGATAACACCTGGCTTGATCAAAAATGTAGAGCCGTCACTCACCTTAAAGCGAATATTGCCTTTTAATGTTACGACGTATTGACGTCTTGGAGCTGGATGTGCATTTCTCTCCCAATCTTCGGTCTTATTGCTCGACCAAAAAGTGGTTGTACTCGCGTGTTTCAAGGTTGGAATATAGCCTTTTTCAAAAGTACAAGTTCCATCTGCATTATTGATTAATCGAATAGCAGGCATTTTACCTTCACCTTCTTCAACTTTTACCGATTTGATGTTTCCATGATTTTCCTTAGCATGTAAAGATGGAGCAATAAATGCTAAACAGAAAAATAGTACTGTTTTGGAGATAATTTTCATTTTTATTAATTTTAAGATCTATTATTTTTTTACAAATTTTCAAATACAGTGTCATGAACCAGCATACGGTCAAAATAGGGCTTGTACTTAGCCACCAAAGCAAGATGTTGTGGTAATTTGCCGTACGCTTCCAGCTCCTCGAGACTATCAAATTCCATAGCTGCATTATAGGTAAAGCTATTATCTAAAACAGTACGTGGACTTGAAGCAGCTGGTTTGCCGTAACGCACATTTTTGACATATGGCAATTTTTTAAGTCCTTCAAAAAATTCTTTAAATTCTTCAACTTGCGTTACTGAAAGCTCAGGTTTTAACCAAAAAAGTAAATAATGAAAAAACACAGGTTTCTTTTTTTTATGATCAGCAGCTAATAAGGTAGAACTTGTAACGCCTAAGACGCCAACTGTTCCTAATGTTTGTATGAAATTTTTCCTTTTCATGTTATATATTTAATTAAAATCAATTCGATATTTAAGAATAAATGCCCATTTATGATCTGTTACCAAACTTTCGTTTACCGCATTCGAATTATAAATTGGTCTATTTTGTGCATCAAAAGTCAAGCGACTACTATTTCCGTGAAATAATAGCGATATTCCGGCATCGTATATTGCACTATTATCTTTTAAAGCATTGTAGTTTGCAAATTGTACGGAGACTGCTGGCTGTAGTTGCAGGTTGTGATTATTGCGACTGAAATAAGGTAATGTACCTCCTATTTGGGCATAAAATGTATTACCCGTTCCCGCAGTAGGTAATGCATTTCCGGATCCATTTAAACTTGCATTCGCCGCAACTATTCCCGTAGCTGGATTATTTGTTCCAGAGAACCGGATATAATTAGGGCCATAGTCATTGTGCATGGCCATAGCATATGCACTGATAGAAGTTCCTTTTTCCTTATTAACAGGAGCATCATAGAAGACATCAAGAGCAACACTTTTCAAATCATCATTTTGTATTGCTTTATCAGCATCTAAATGCCATAATGCATTGTGCATATATTCAAAACCCCCACCTACGCTTAACACCTTTTTCTTTCCTAGATATGTTCCTGCATTAAAAGGTGTTTCATTATTTTCCTTGTCAAAAAAGGCATATCTAAAATAGCCGGATACATCTTTGCGGGCTTCATTTTTACTGAATTTAGCAACATTCAATGCTGGATCTGCAGTCGTAGCGGTATAGGGATCAGCAAGGACTAAGCGATAATCAAATCGTCCCAATTGACCTTTAATATAAGCACTCATCTCACGAACAGTCATATCTGTAATGCCGGTGTTTGATGTAGCATATAGGGGTAGATCATAGAGCAAAGTTGCTTGCGGGCCTGTTGTAAAACGGGATAGTCCTCTCCAGGTCGAACGTCCGGCACCTATTGCAAGCTTTGGACTAAAGCTATATTCTGCATACGCATCAAGTAAATCCATATAGGTGTTATTTTTACTGTTCACATTAACATTTGTAGGCCCCATCTGTAATACGAAATATAAATTTTCAGTTGGTTTATACGTCATCTTGGCACGAATGCGACGAAGGGACAAATCGGACACACTTCCTACCGGCTCATTATTAACAAGACTGCCTGGATTTAATTGTGTATAACGTGCCCAAAGTTCTGCATAGCCACTGAAGCTAACATAACGGGTATGCTCCTTATTTAGATAGTGTATGAGTTTTGGATTTCCAAAATCATTTGTCTGCGCATTACTTGTATGTATACCTGTTAGACCTACGGTCAACAACAACGACGCTAATAGCGGCTTTTTATTCATGATAATCTGTCTTTAATTTGATTCTTTTGTTAAGACAAATTTAGTTTGGAATATAGAGGCAAATAATTAGAAATCTATTAGAAATATGAATTAATAAGGTGCTTTAAATAGGCATTGCAAAGATTTATGTATTCAGATAAATCTTTATTTAGGTTTTTTACAAAAAACGAATAATACACTTTGAGAAAAAAACGTTAAATTTTAATGAAATTGAAAAAAAATTTAATCTTCGAGCTCCTTGATTTTTAGTAGATCTGTACACAAATCTATTAGGACTCTCATAAAATGAATAGGGAAACGCTAAGCTGATTAAAGAATTGCTTTCAGGCCTTACGTATTGAACAAAAGTAAAGTGATGCTACTCGCTGCATTAAGGGTTACAAATTTTAGATGATTTGGTGATATATACTATATTTGCACTTATACCATTGGATAGTAGCATGATAGAAATGGGTCAAATAATCCTAATTTTGGTAAAGGGATTCACGAGTAGACATGCTCACTAAATGCTTAAAGATGATAAAAATTTGTTTACTAAAATTAATGTTCCTACTAAATATGGTAGCGTATGGACAAATGAAAAATACATTTGAAATGGAAAACAGCTTTTTATTTAAGGAATTTTGGTCATGGTCTAAAGGCCCACTCTTTAAAAACTTTTATTTTGCTGATGATGGAAGTTTTGTCTACAACAATGGATATTCTGGTGGTATATGGTCTGTAAATACCAGTGAAGGAACGTACACCTACGATCCCTATATAAAAGAAATTAGGCTGCGTGTAAACAAGAAGTATAGCAGCGGACTAACTGTCTCTAAAGAAGAAACTCCGAGCAAATTAACGTTGAAAGACTTTAACGATACCAGAGTAGCGGTATCATTTGGAAATGATCGCTTGAACGTAATCGAAATGGGAAGAACCGTTGGGTTAACAACAGACCAATACTGGTTCAAAGGTCCGAATTCATCGCATGATTTAATTCAGTTTACACCATTTGGTCAAGCTACTATAATACAGGAAACAGATGTTAAAAGAACGTATGTCTGCCATTACCACATTTATGATCATCTTTTGCTTTTGGAAATTAACAGCATGACTACAGAAGAAGATGGGAAAGAAAAGAAAATTAAAACGTTTGCACCTGCATCTAAGACTTTCCTGAAAATCGATATTCATAAGAACTTGTAAGTGTCGAGAAAATGGACTTAACAAAAGTTATTGACGGAACACGTAACTGGCAATTTCGCAATCAGAAATTTCATATAGAAAATATGGTCTTAACAGAAAATGAAATACTATTGGAGGAATTCAACAGGGTTGTTAAGCAGTAAAAAAATGAGCACTTCCTTAGTACTTTGGGGAATTTCAATATTGGATAGCATAACGCTACTATATAATTTTGATGAATACTCAAGGAATACCAATCCTACCCCAAGCCTCCTTGTTTTAAAACTGTTGAGATAGGTGAATTTTAGAAAGAAAGTACCCCACCTTAATATTCATCTGATAGGCGTACAAACTCTTCACTCCAATTGGTGCCTACTTTGTGTCCCAGTCTAACGATAACCAAGTTTTTTTGTGGATTCACATAAATATATTGTCCAAGGATACCCCGAGCCATAAAATCGCCATTTTGTGTAGGCAACCACCATTGGTACTGATAGTTTATAGAGCTTCCACCGGTACTGTCAACTCGTGTAGATTCCTTCACCCAATCTGCGGGAACCAACTGCTTTCCTTCCCAATTCCCCTGATGAAGATACAACCGTCCCAATTTGCAAAATCACGTGACCGCGCATTCAGGCAACAAAAGGTTTTCTCTATACCGTCTTTCTTTTGATCGATACTCCAGGAGGCAGCATACTCCATCCCTACTGGTTGCCATATCTTTTCTTGCAGATAATCAGTAATAGATTTTCCTGCTAATGCATGGTCCAGCACCAACCCTAAAATCTGGGTATTACCACTCGCATAGGCAAAGCGGGTTCCGGGCTCTGCTTCCAGCTTTAGATTTTCGGTACTCTTGCGCAAACCAAGGCCATAATAAAATGTAGCGACTTCTCCAAAGGGATTGTAGTAACCTTCATTAAATTTAAGACCTGAAGTCATTTGTAACAAATGCTCTATCGTTACCTTATCAAATCCATTTTTTGCCATTTCAGGGACATATTTACTTACCGGATCTTGAACAGAACTGATAAGCCCGTCGTCAATGGCACAACCGATGAGCATCGAAGTAACGGACTTAGCCATAGAAAACGAAGGCACAATTGAAGCGGTATCATAGTCATCAAAATAACGTTCATAAAGAATACTATCATTGCGGATAACCAAAAAAGCGACAGATTTTGTCTGATCTAAAAAATTATCAAACGAAAGCTCTACTTCTTCATATATTCTATTGCTCGGAACCGATTCCTTACTTGCAGTATAGAAAGTAAAAGGCTTTGTAGAAGCTTGTAGCTCCCGGGTGGGAAAAATTTTGTAATCATCAATGTCTGCAAAATTATACCATATGAAACGACCAAATTTACAACTTGACAACATGGTCAGCATACAAATTGCCATAAAAATGAATACAAATTGATTTCTGTTCATATAGAAGGAATTTAAAGGCGAAAACAGTTAATTATCTAATATACAACTTACTTACTAAAGACCAAATCGTATTGAAACTTATTTAAAAAAGACTTCAGTTAAAAATTTATTTGGCCAACAAAGGAAAAGGATTAGCTCATTTTTGTCCATCAAAGCTTCAATTTTTAACGTCGGATATTTAGTATCCAAACGAATTTAAAGCTTTAGCTTTGCTTCAATCTGCAGATTTCTCTTTTCAATTTCCTCTAACATATGCATGATTTCGATAACAAAGGGATGACTAACAATTGAAATAACAGGTTTTTGGCCTAACTCATTAATACAATAGAAATCCAATAGCTGCAATAAACTTCGAATTGTACCGACAGTGCCCTGCCAATAATAAAAGTTTTCTTTTTTATGATTGATATTGCTTAATACCACATCTTTATTTATAATCAGTGATAAAGGCTTATCAATATTATCTTGTACGTAACTAATTAATAATTCCCCCTCTTCATTTTTATCAGCCGCCAAAAATAAACCAATTGCCTTACGTCTTTCTTTATTTAGAAATATACACATCGAAAGCTGAAGTTGATCTACTAACTTTTAGTATAAATGATCCTAAGATTAAATCACAATTATTATCCATCATCAAAAAATAGCCTTGTAATTCTGTATATTATAATGTAACAACCACAAAAATAAAGCTTTAAATTAATAATGCAATAGAATACTCTCAAATAAGGGAAAATTAATATTTAAAAAGTTCATGATGACTATGTTTTCATATATAGAAACAACTTGATTTATTGGAATCCGTACTTTTAGCTATGTCTCAAAAGAGTGGAAATATGATTTTAAAAAATACAAATCGATTTATAGTGAAATTGTATTAACGACAATTAAATTTGATTTTCTTAACTTTTTCCAATGGAAACGAAAATAGTCTCCAGCTTTTCAGAATTCAATAATGAACTTAAATTGCAAGGTTTTGCAGCATTTCAAATTGATGATGACAGTAATGCTAAGCGTTTATACGGCCACAAGTAGAACAAGATATTACCGAAAGACTTGCTTGTGGTGCCACATAATATTTGACCGCATATTAAAATCATCAATAAAAAACTGCTTTAAATGCCTCTGACCAACTATTAAAGAAAACTCGATGAATGAAGGAAATAGATTGATGTAATTCTTTCAAATTTTTTCAAACTATTTTAGGCAACAGGTGTTCTTATTATAAGAAACAATAACAAACATACTTTCCCAAAAAAGTGTAAAATGATAAATGACGGTAGTACAGTAATAAATCCAATTGACCCATAATCTTTTGGATGACGAAACAAAAAAGAGGAAACGATAAGAAACATAAAAATTACTGTGCAGTTAAACGCCAAGATAAAGGGTCTAATGAAAATTAGACCCTTTTGATGTTTATGAAGGGCATATACTTTTCATTAAAGATAGCCATTACTAAAAAATTATGGTTCTCCTTATGGATTTGATGCATAGTAATCCCAGATCTCCTTCGAAATTGCTGCAATTACATTTATGCCTCTTTGTTGGGGCGCCTTAAAATCAGAGACAAATACTGCTATTGCGAGATGTTGACCATTGGGTAATGTGATAATACCGATGTCATTAAATGCAGCCATTATCCCCTCTTTGTTAACTCCTGACGCACCCGTTTTATGAATTAATTCAGCTGTTGGTGGTAGAAGAACTGTAATTCTTTTGCCCCAATCAGGCAATTCTCTCATTATCTGGATAAGAAAATCGTTGCTCGTTTTTGAGAGTAATTGCTGGTTATATAAGAGCTGCAGCAATTTAATCGCTCCTGCAGGTTTGCACCAATTTTTATATTGTAAGGCCCAATCTTTTTCCATCTCTCCTTCGGTATAGACGATCGAGATATCTTTTACACCTGCATGATGGAGATATTGATTTACCGCAACTGGGCCACCAGCGACTTTGTATATAGAAAATCACAGGCATTGTTATCACTCTTTGAAACGGCATAAGTTAACAGATCAGCTAAAGTGACATCAAGATCCTGATTAGTGAAATCTTTTACCATCGGACTCCATGTGTTGGTATCCAAAGATGCTTTCGGCATATGAAATTTATCACTGAGTTTCAGTTCGCCTTATCTACCTTATCTAGAATAGCAAAAGCAAGCGGAAACTTGAAAACACTCATCATTGGATACTCATGGTTGCCGTTTATGATGAAACCACTTTTAAAATCCATTCCCTGTACCCCTACTCCGATATTTCCTCCAGTAGTATCTATAATGTGTTTTATCCTTTCTTGAAGTTGCTGAATAGACTTCTTTTGTTGACCGAGCATCAGCTGTGGAATAAACAATAGTACAACTAAAATGTACTTCATATTTTTGAAATTGACCATAAAAGTAAAAGTATAAAAAACGAATAAATGTTGGTTTAGTATGTGTGAAAATTTTTAAGGATAAACTTTTCAGCAAACTTACTGTCTTCCACCCCCTTGAAATAACAAACAAAACCATTCTTCTCAAGTAATTTTCTTGATGCCTGATTCTCTGGATCGATAATGGCAATCACATCCATGCCTGGGAATGAATTATTAGCTTTATGGACGAGCCGTTGTAGAATTGCTGATCCATAACCCATTCGCCAAAATTCTCTCTTAAGAAGATATCCTATTTCAAGAATTGCAGCATCGTATTTATAGCATTCCAATGAACAATTTCCTATAAATTCGTTTTTCTGATTAACTACCTTAAAAAATCCTAAACTTTCCTCTACAGCATTGATTTCAAGCATTGCGTCAAACTGTAATCTAGCCTCGATTTCCTCCCACTCGATTCCAGTTATGTATCTCATTGTCTCCAAATCACTGACCAGTCTTTTGAAATAATCAAAATCTGCTGCTACATATTTGACTAAGGTTATCTGCATATTTTATATTTCTAAAATGAAAACTCCGCGCATGTGGCTTTTCTACTTTAACTTTCATAAAACTTATCGACGCGTGTTGTAGGGACTGATCTTATTAGATAGCGGGCCACATATAATGACCCGCTGCTTATATACTATATTAATTTTTGAATTGATATAAATTAAATATCTTCGAAAATTAACGATCAGACATTGTCTTTTGTTGAAGGTCATCATACATACACTGATAGACTACTGTTGGAAGATTATTCTTCGAGGATTCAGAAATGACATAATGTGTTAGCGATGCCAGCTCTGTTTGTGGTTTTTTATTGATATAGTCTGTATGCATAGATGATGTCGCATCATAGGGCATCTGTTGCATTTTGTATAACGTTTCATTCACAATATCTTTTGAAACCACAATTCCTTTTCGTAGTGCTAAGGCTTCAACTTCTTGAATAAGCCTAATAACAGCATGCCTTTTTTCTGGATCTTCCATAACTTGACCAATCGAGCAATCGTAATAAGAGGTAGCCGTCGCCATAGAAGATATAAATATGAACTTATCCCATATTATTTTTTCTATTTTATCTGAATAATTCACATGGATATCGGCTTTTTGAACAAGATCATGTAACCTTTCTAGCCGTACATCATGTTCTCCATCTAATCCAAAATTCATCGTGCCCCATTTCCCCGTTACTTCAATAACTCCGGGCGCTTTCAAACGAGATACAATATAGGCGCAACCATCGACAACTAAATTATTTGGATAGTATTTCTTAATACGCTCTTTACTGTCGACGCCATTCTGCAGTGGTATAAAAACTGTGCTTGGGCCCACACATGTATGTAACGAACTCACTGTCTCTTCAAGATCATACGATTTGGTGCATAGGAATATATAATCCATCGTATTGAACTCTTCCACCTGATCCGAAGCTTTATAAGGTTTGATTGTAAAGGTCTCTTTTTCCAAAACAACAGTTAATCCCTGTTGCTGTATTTCGTTAAGGTGATTTCCACGTGCCAAAAAATTAATATGAATATCGCTGTTTTCATACTTTCGTGCTAACATGGCACCGAAATATCCGCCTACTCCGCCTAATCCCACAATTAATATATGCTGTTCCATTGTTTGTTTAACTATGTTTATCAATAAAAATAATCAAAAGTGAATATAAACTAAGTTTTGTCAATTTTATAAATAAAATCAAAGTATAGAAAAAGAGCTTATGAATTTTAAATTTCATAAGCTCTTTTCTATTCATTTCTATTTTAATATTGATCTCTTTAACTATTTATAATAGTTTATCAAAAAGACCCCATTGCCTTCATTATCCAGACCCAACTCTCCATCTTTTAAGATACTACCATCTTTACCTAGAATTGACATCTGATATTTCGCTCCAGGTATTCCGCCGTCGATCGATACGGAAAAGCCGGCTCCTCCCACAGCATCTATCAATGTTACTGTCTTTTGCCAAGGAACGCTAACAATTTCTTCATAGTTATCTGGAATATTGTAAGGATCTGTAATTGTAGGGGTATATTGAACTTGTGCCGTTGTGGCAGGTCCCTTTAAAGTGTAAGTGATCTGATAGCTTGATGAATCTGAATCAGATTCTTTTGAACAACTGCCGCAAATAAAACTAACGACACACACCATCAAAAATATTTTAATAGCTCTTTCCATATAAAGTTTTCTCTTTTAAACCAAATATCATACCAACGAAGCCATATATGTATTTTTATAATTAACCCGGAGATGGTAAGTTATCTGCATGAAAAGGCTATCAAAGCAATTTCTCTAGGAATAAAGATATACTGATTAATTAAGGTAATGCCGTACTTGTTGATATCATTACCCATACATTTCCTCTAAACTATAGGACACTTCGATATAATGCCAAAAGAAAGGAGATATTTTTATTGTATGTATTCTTTAAAGTCGTTTATTACTTAAGAAGGGGTTACATTTTGGTCAAGGATTTTTTTTCCATATCATACCTATATTCATAACTCTTCTCTTCATCAGATGGTTGTCCTCTAAATAAATTCTTATTTCCCCAGTTGGGAGTTAATTTTAAAAAACTTGGTGCGATGATCCAGTTTCCATCCAAACCAATAATTCCAAATAATTCGGTCTTTTTATCCTGTGCGACAGCGCAAGCACATCTTTCATAAAAGGTTTCAGGCACTCCATCAGATTGGTCAACGGAATTACGTAAATAGTGCTTTCTGTCTACTTGTGTTTTATCCCAAAATACGATAGATGCTTTCTTAAAATCAGAAACAAAATATTCAGTTAGAAACAAAGAGTTCTCCTTGCGCTGTAAGTCTGCAATAATCCGCTCATATGAAAACTTATTATAGGCTTCTGCACATGTAATTTTATCATCCTCAAGTTGTGTTATGGCATTTTTAATACCTGCTATATAAGGTCTGAGGTACTCACTTTTATAAGCAGCTCCGTTTCCAGACATCACTTTTGACAATTTATGGCCCTGTGCATTTTCTGCTTCAATTTTTATGACATGCCGCATTGATTCAGGAACTTTGACGCGTACATATCCATTGCCATAGTGTACGATTTCGATTTGCCCTGCAGAGGTCTGTATGGTTTGTCCTGCTGTACTAATTTCATAAATAATTTCCTTGCTTAAATTGGTCTCCATACTATAATCAAAGCTTTTGATTGGTTTTGTGCCTTTAAGTACCAACGTTTGATGACCAAAGTGCGGGGAAATTATTTTATCAACCGAAATGTCTTCGCCCCCTTCGATTGTTCCATCTAAAAAGTATATTTTTTTTACTTTAAAAATTGCATCCGGGATGTTATCTACGAAATCTAAGGTAAAATTATATCCATCTCCAAGGATATTGGATATATTAAATCGATCAAACCGGACTTCAATTAATGTATTAGGATATACATATTTTGTTATTGGCGGATATCCTTTGGGAAAAAGATAGCTTTCGTCTATCTTGCTATCATTTTGCATCTGATCTTGCAGATCACTAAA
>NZ_ASZT02000146.1:0-12873 GCF_001006065.1 Sphingobacterium sp. IITKGP-BTPF85 | reverse complement strand
AGGTCCGCCTATAAAAGGAAAAAATGGGACAGCTAAAGATCTTCGCAGATTTGAAAAATAGGGGTCAATATCGAAATGATCGAAAAAAGCTATGCTTGTACCACAGAAATCGAATCCTAAAATTTATTTAGGACACATATGAAATAAATTATTAAACAATAGAAGGAGAT
Organism: Sphingobacterium sp. IITKGP-BTPF85; assembly: GCF_001006065.1. Classification (NCBI taxonomy): domain Bacteria; kingdom Pseudomonadati; phylum Bacteroidota; class Sphingobacteriia; order Sphingobacteriales; family Sphingobacteriaceae; genus Sphingobacterium; species Sphingobacterium sp. IITKGP-BTPF85. The sequence continues at coordinate 12,703 of NZ_ASZT02000146.1, read as the reverse complement.
TAGGACTTAAAGAAAAAATGAGTTTCGATTGTAATTTCAGTATATCTTTATCATTTAGTCCAAATAACATAAAAAAAATCAACGAATTAAAACTAAACATATTAGTCTTTACATATAGATAAATTACAATAAAATCATATGGTGAGCTTAAAACATAAATTATAAGCTCAATATTTCTACAAATAAAAAAAACTAATATTTGTAGCATTCATTTCATTGTGTTATATTTGAAAATGAAATATTCAACAATGTAATAACTGATAGTATTTAATTTTAGATGATTTACTAAATTTGCACATATAATAAATCTTAAAATATTATATTTAGATTTTTAGCACTTAACTGTCGAATTTTATTTTTAAAACCTAACAGTATAATTATCAAAGATTAAGATTGCTGATAAAGAGTACAAATAATTGAATAAAATTAAAAATATTAAAAAATTAGCTATGCGAACAGACATGATTACAGAGAACGAGATTAGTATAGCTGAAGATTATCAATTAGAATTTTTATACGAAAAATTGGATAATCCATTAAAAACAGAAAAAACAAAGGACGATACAAAAATTTTAAATGTTTTATCGTTATTTTCTGGTTGCGGGGGAATGGATCTTGGATTTGAAGGTGATTTTGAAGTTTTGAGTTCTTCTGTAAATGAAAAATTAACCCCACATTTTATTAACAAAAAAAGACCTAAGGGATTAACATTATTAGCAAAAACAAGATTCAAAACTGTTTTTGCTAACGACATACTCTTAGACGCACGAAATGCCTGGTTAAATTATTTTTCTAAAAGAGGGAATAAAGTTCAGGATTTCCATAAAGAAAGTATAGTAGATCTAGTAAAAATGTATCGTAATGGTGTTAATGTTTTTCCAAAAAATGTTGACGTAGTAACAGGTGGATTTCCTTGTCAAGATTTTAGTATAGCTGGTAAGAGAAATGGGTTCAAATCTCATAAAAATCATAAAGGTGAAATAATTGAATCAGAAGAGACCATAGATAACCAGATCGCATCTGTAGAAACTCGTGGACAATTGTACATGTGGATGAAGGAAGTTATTGAGATTACTCAACCTAAAATTTTTATTGCAGAAAATGTTAAAGGTTTAGTAAACCTTGACAATGTTAAAGAAATAATTCGCAAAGATTTTTCGACAGCTAATGGAAATGGATATATTGTACTTGATCCACAAGTACTTCATTCTGCAGACTACGGTGTACCTCAATCTAGAGAGCGAGTTATTTTTATTGGAATTAAGAAATCTGAGTTAAATAATGAATCGCTGAAGGAATTGCTGAAAAGTAAGCTTTCTGATGAGTATAATCCATACCCTAAGCCAACACATTCTTATCTAGCAAAAGGTGAAGATTTAAAGCCTTTTGTGCAACTTAAAGATGTTTTCAAAGATCTGGAAGAACCGGAAATTTCCGATGATCTATCTCAAAAAAACTTTTCGAAGGCGAAGTTTATGGGCAAGCACTGCCAAGGACAAATCGAAGTAAAATTATCAAATATTGCCCCGACTATTCGTTCTGAGCATCACGGAAATATTGAGTTCAGAAGGCTTTCAAAAGAAAATGGAGGGGTGATGGACCTGGAACTGAACAAAGGACTGAAAGAAAGAAGACTTACAGTTCGTGAATGCGCACTTATACAAACCTTCCCTCCTGATTATGAATTTGTGATCGAAAACAAGAATGGCCGCAAAGGTTCTTATTTAGTCAGTCCATCTCAAGCTTATAAAATAATTGGAAATGCTGTTCCACCCCTTTTAGCTTATAACCTTGCTAAAAGAATTGAAAATATTTGGGATTTATACTTTAAGAAATAACCATGATCATATCCAGCAATCCCGAACCAAATAGAGCAGAATTTGACAGCTTATTAAATAATTCCATTAATGAATTGAATAAGCAGGTGTTAACATCATCCAAGCACCTAGCGACTTTAGGTGGTCGAAATCTTGAACCACATATTTTAGATGTAATGTCTGAAATCGCCAAAGGAACTCCTTTTGAAAACTCGATTGAATGGGTTGGAGGACAGAAATTTCCAGACATTGTTGCTAACAAATATTATGGAATTGAAGTTAAAACAACCACTCAGAACCATTGGAAAACTACGGGCAACAGTGTAATGGAAACGACAAGAGTTGAAGATGTGGAAAGAATATTCATGTTGTTTGCAAAATTGGCAAGTCCTATTGAATTTCGTTGTCGTCCTTATGAGGATGTATTGGCAGAAGTTGTTGTAACACATTCTCCAAGATATTTAATTGACATGAATCTTGAAGAGGGAAAAACGATTTTCGATAAGATCAAGATTCCCTATGATACTTTAAGAAAAAAAGATAGTCCTGTAAAACCTATTGTGGATTATTATAGAAGTAAATTAAAACCAGGTGAAGAGCTTTGGTGGATGGATTCAGATAATACAAATCATGCTAGTAGCATTGTTATTAAAATCTGGAATAATTTAACAAAAAATGAGAAAGAGCATTTAAAGAATAAAGCGATGGTTTACTTTCCAGAATTATTTAGTAAAAAAATGATAAGTTTGGAAGATTGGCTATTTGGCTAACTACGAGAGAAGCAATTGTATGTCCAAATATTAGAGATTTATTCTCGGCTGGTGGTCAAAAAACATATTCAATTGATAACCAGAAATATGCTAATGTACCTCGTATTTTCATAAATCTGTTTAACAACTTAAAAGAAATCGTTACAATTCTACATAGTACTGATGCTGGTGAACTTTCTGAGTACTGGAATACTAAAACTAATTCCAATAAAAAACTAGAGCACTGGATCGAGTTGGTTTCAAATTATTCAAAAACTCTAGCAAACGCAAAACACCTTAATATAAAAGAGATGATCACAAAGATTTTAACCACGTAATTTCATTTATTTTGTGTAGCACTATAAAAAAGAGAGACCGAATTGGTCTCTCTTTTTTATTTAACTCCTTTTAAAATTTATCACATCCCATTTTTATTTTCACTTTCCATAAGAATTTCATTGTAGCACATAATTACTTTTTTACTGATAGCATCATCTCGGTTAAACAATTTCTTAACCTCGACAAACAGACGATAAGCAAGAAGAATAACTGATGTCCAAAGTATTGACTTCAGCAATTGAAATAAAATACTCTCTATAGCTACGATAGGAGTTTTGAACAAATCTTGAAACGGTGCCCATGCGATCGCAGCGAAAACAATAATCAATTGAAAGGCTTTTCCTCCATTTTTATCAGCCTTGAAATCATTTCGATGAAAATCGACCATCAATTTAAGTCCATTATCGGTCATATTATTTTCTTTACGAAATTGATCTAATTTTATCGTCCTTTCTTCATCGAACATTTCAGATGTATAGGGCGTAGATTTGTCGTATTTTTTTGATTTCCAACTGTCAATTTGTTTTTTCTTTTGTCAAAATAATAATTGAAACCGACCCATGCATTAATAATAAAAAACAAAATGAGAATTAACTGTAAAAATAGGGGTTTACTAGAAAATGCTACTGATACAATCCCTAAATAGGTTAATACGTACAGACTCATAAATGGCAGAACTTCTTTTCTTATAAATTCAGTAGGATCCATTCCATAGACTTCTTTTCCAAAAGATAGCGCTTCTTTGTAAAATACAATTGACTTTTTCAAAAATCTTAAATATTCCATAATTACTACTTTAAAGTTTATAACACACTTAAATATAAGTATTTAATACTAAATAAACGATCAATAGCAGAAGTTATTTCCACAAAAATAACTTAGCATAATAAACTGATAAATCGTAAATTTAGGTTATGCAACCCTATGATGAGGATTCGGAAAAAATTCATGTACCGCGCTTCGAAGAAAAAGCAGGTTTCTATACTAGCGCGAAACGGAGCAGGAATATGTCGAGAATTAGGTCTAAAAACTCCAAACCTGAGCTGATATTAAGAAAAGCGTTGTGGGCCAAAAATATCCGCTTCCGTCTGCATGATAAATCTCTTCCAGGAACACCAGATATCGTCATCAAAAAGTACAAACTGGCTATTTTTGTGGATGGTGAGTTCTGGCACGGGTTCGATTGGAAAAATAACCGCAACCGCATCAAATCAAACCGCCTATTCTGGATACCCAAGATAGAACGCAACATGCAAAAGGATGTCAGAACGAATCGAGCATTAGGTGACATGAACTACACCGTTTTCCGCTTTTGGTCGAAGGATATTATCAAAAATCTTCCAGTTGTTCTCAATCAGATTGAACTCTTCTTAGAAACAAGGAAATTGTGGAAATAATTACCAAACGGCTTACTTAAGCACTCTCTCTATTTAACAGCCCTTTATAAAACTAAAAATTCAATCATTTTATGATTAAATAATTAACAAAATCTTGTTTTTATCTAAAATTATTAGTAAATTTAAATCACTTAATTATAACCAATTAGCGATGGAAACACCTAATAATTATGACAATCAAAGTTTAAGACCGGGAGACATTGTTCGTTTTCACTCCCCATACCCTGATGAAAATCCTGATATGATGTTCATTATCCTTGAAGCCCATTATCTGAATGATAATACTTCTAGAGCTGAGGTGGTAAAATATACCAAGGAACTGAACAATTATTTTGTGATCAAAAAATTATTCATCCGCGATCTTGAACGGGTACCTGACCTCACAGCAGAGCAGATTCTTGAAATTGAAATATTCATGAACCGCAAACCCGGCAACTGTATCGTAAGTAAACTGTTCATGAGTTCACAATAAATGTAACGACGATGGAAATTCAAGTAAACGACTCAAATTTTGAGAACTGGTGTGTAACACTGCTTAAAACTCATCCTACTAAATTACAAAAGACACTGGAAGCTCAAAGTAGAGATCAATTAATTAGTTGGCTGTGCTGGCGTGACCCAAATGGTGTATATAGTGACTTAGATTGTATAAAAAACAATCTAAGAATTCTGACTAAAGGTAAAGCATTGTTTTATACCCATAGAAGGATTCTGCGCTATCATAGAGAAAATGGCTATCAGCTGCTTTCTGCCAATGAGAATTATAGATGTGACCATTAAAGCTACAGATATGAAAACTTATAGAATTATCGATATTAGATCCAAGTTATCTAATGGTATTCTTCTTGATGAGAGAAAACATGACTGGCGGTACCAGATCATGGATTTGACTGATGATATGCTACTGAATAAACTAAAATCTTTAAAGCGTAAAGAGCTTGTAGCTTGGTTAACGTGGAATGACCCCAATGGAATTTTCTCTGACGAAGAAGCTAAGGCAAATGATCGTACTCCGTTGAATAAATATCAAGCAATGGCTTACCTCTATCTCATCATCATGCGTGATCAAGAAGACTGGGATGGTAAGATGGCTGGTACTTATATAGAAGATCTATCATTTTTAGAATAAATTCTCTAAACCTAAAAAAATCTGAAGAGTACTTCTCTCCTACTACGATGTAGTTTGGGTAATACTGCAGGTTACGTATTGGTGGGGCTTGGTAATTTTGTCAAACACCAAGGCTCTATGCTAATGTCGATAACTTGGAAATAATTCCCACGTCCTTAAATCTTTATTTGTCATTTTGTTCAAAAAATGATTTCGCCATATTTCGTATTAAATCTCTATTTTCCTGAGAATTATCGATTGCACTTCGAATATGGGATTCGGGGCCATATATATCTTCATAAATTGTTGTTTTTTTGAATTTAGCATAATCCCCCTTCATCATGAATAACATGAGCAAAGTATATAAATCATTATTCTCTTTTTTATCCAATTGATCCAATACAATAGGAATCCCTTCTCTAAAATTCAGGGATTCCATCATAAGTAAAGAATTAGTTCCTATAAATCCATCCTTACTTATAACATTACGCAAAAGATGAAATATGGTATCTCTATGCTGCTTTAAAGCATTCAATTGCCTATCGCTCCAAACAAATTCCCTATACTTTCGATAAAAAGTGCCATATAATTGTGGTTCATCTTGCTTTGTTATTATTCTTCCACTACAATTTTGATTATACCATTCATAGTTTATCATACAATATGTAAATAATTCAGATGGATTTAGACTCTGGAAATTAGGTTCGGCAATAATTGTATTCATACCACCCCAATGAGGCATCGAAGAAAAATAAAAAATACTGTCTTTTTCTTCTTTCGGAATTTTTACGATATTTATCATGCTCAAGATTTTCACTAAATGAAAATCAGGAACATTTGACTTGGTCCATTTCTTTATCCAGACTAAATCCTTTTCTACCCTTCTTTCAATACTATCATCTGATGTTTGTGCTTGGGAATAACCAATTGACAGGATAGCGAATAATATAAGAATAGAGATATTGAGCAGGCATTTATTTGAAAGATATTTAACGGTCATTCTAACACGGTTTAATACCCTGAAGGTAATCAAAAATATTCATTTTTATGTATGTTGCAAATATTTGATTACCCCTCTAAACACCTTATTTATATGTAGATATGAGTTTAAATACACTTTCAGCAGATACATAATTAATCATATAACTTAATCTCAAATTTATGTATGTTGTATAACAAGAAATCTTTGACATACTCATATTGAACACAATAACTATTAAACTTACCACCAGTTGTATTATACTGAACTCTCTATCATAGTTTTTCCTGAATGTAACCCTAGTCCACTTTAATTGAAATAATTGTATTTGAGCTAATCTTTTGTTGCGAAGAAATGGCAATAATCGTATTAAATGACTCGAAAATAACTAAATAATTCAAAATTCCAAGATATTAAGTAAAAAAGCCTTTGGTCCGCAAAACCAAAGGCTTCATATTCATAAAATGATAAGGTAAATTATTGATCTAAAAATAATATGAATTTTTATATTTTCAATGTGTGAAAGAAAAAAAAGCTCCAAATGATTATCTGGAGCTTGAATTTTCAGCATGGGGTACTGAATAAATGTATTTGATATGATAAGAAGCTTCCGACGGCTTCAAAATAAAGTTAATGAATTAATTATCAAACCGCAATAGGATTTAAAAATTTATTTTCAAGAGTTCAAAAGCCTTTATTCACAATGAATCAGAGCTTTAACCTAACAACATATGGAAGAGGATTTCTACACCATCCTTCCTATCAAGTACATATTGACTTAGGTTCCATTATGTTGTTATGAACAACTTTGAAGAAAAACGTATGCGTATGCTTTCTATGACAGCAAACTGGCAAAAGAGTGAAAAAAGCAAGAGAGCTTATTGCGCGGAAAATAGAAGATTCAATTCTTTCATTAGATTGATCCGTCCCAATCTTAACTTATAAGACTATTAACCGATCCAAAAATTGAAACTACTGATGGAGTAATCTTCAAGAAGCACTGACTTTTTAGAGATGTCCCTTCTAATGTGGTATTTTGGAATAAGAAAAAAACTTAAAGGAATATTATAACATTATTTAGAAGTTATGAGAATTATTTGTATTTTAACAGTTCTAAACCTAATAACAACAACTTATTTTTTGTTTTTCTTTATTAAAATAGCTATATTAGGAATGATCCACGGTGGATCAGTAATAGGATTTAGTTTTATCGGTAAACAGCTCTAGGATGATATCTTAGAGCTGTTTTTTTAAATAATTTTTTACAAAAAAAACAAATGACTATATTAGGAAAAGCTTATCATAAGAGCTGAAATATTTAGGTAAAATAAAAGTTTAAACAGCTTTAGGCTCCCGCTTAAAGCTGTTTTTTTATGTATGTTGAAAATACTGGAAATCGATAAGTACAAACACTGTTTTTTAATTTTGAGCATTGAACAAAAAAATATTTTTTATAATTTCATCACGAGCTTCAATTATAATTTAGTAATCTACAGATTGCGGGGTTCTATAAGTTTGATAGAACCCTTTTTTATCCTGAAAAAGTTGTAGTTTATTTATGGCCAATGTTTATTTTCAAGCCTCAGGTTGTTTTGATCTGAGGCTTTTTTACCTTTAAAATTTACTTATTGAGATTCTGCGAGTTATCAATTTATTTAATATCTTTAATTAAAGGTTGTCGAAAGCCTTTTTTCATTAGTAATTTTCAAAGCCCCTTCTGATCGAAAAGGGGCTTTTTTATTTTGTACAATTACGAATAGAATAGTTGTGTTATCATATTTTGGTACATCTGCACCTGTCAAATAGTAAGATTCAGGAATCAATGATATTGAATTATCTGCAGCATTATAAACTAAAATTTTGATTACGCTTTCGATATCTTCTTTATCTTTTGATGAATCGGACATGGAGCAAAAAACGCCCGTTCTCTCGATATCAATAATATTTAATATCCATAAACTTTTTAGAGCTGGCGAGCATCTTCTTTTTCATCTTTATCATAAGTTTTTAACATATAATCTTGCCCTAAATTCCCGGAAAGCACCTTTACTTCAGCAGTCATCTCCTCATAAAAAGCTCCTTCATTCTCCATAAAAAACAGATTCATATATCTTGAACCCCAATCCGGATTCGCAAACACTGCATCATTATAATTACCACCGAAAGTAACTAAAAGGCAAAATGTTGATATTTTAGCTTGTTCCCATTTTACAAATTGTCTGGCATTAAAAATATTACCAAGTGAAAGCAATCCATTTAAATAAATAGTGGTAAATAAGACTAAAACACTTAAATCAATTAATTTAGAAACCGATTTGGGCATACCCATATTTTTTGTTTTTACAAATACGATTACAACAACTGATATCACTCCTCCTATTAATACTGCATAAGGAAGAAAATACCAATCATTTTTGAGATGAACCTGATCATACAAAAAATATGCGAAACCCAACACACTCATAAAAGTACCAATTGCTACTACCCAGGTCATCTCCGATCTATAATGATACCAGTTTCCAAAAAATAAAATAAGCTGAAGGCCCACAAATATTCCGTAAAGTAGGGCAATGGACTGATTAAAAACGGTAAAGCCAAGGGCTTGCATAAATCCAGCTAACACAAAGCCAAAAAAAGCTAACTTTTCATAATTTGTCGTAGTATACAAATTCAGGTTTTTAAGAAATTTCATTTAATTAACACAATTGATTATTACACTAATTTAGTTAAAAAATAAATAAAAAGCAAAAAATAATATTTTAAAGCTTACTAGTTAATTAATAAATATCATATCACTTCGCACCGTCCATCTGATTAGGAAGCTGATACTGCGCTTCCCGAATCGGCGTACAACAAAAGAGGCTCATTTTAGCGAAGTATAAATCCTGGTTTCAATCCAATTTACAATTTTTAAAATAATCTATTGTAGCTTTTTTAGGTAGGAAGCTTTTACTATTTAAGGAAACGATATTGCAGCGCAGCTGGGAAATGCCAGTATGTTGAAATATGCGGTCTTTAAACTGGAAAAATTGGGCCTAGTAAAAGTCTTTAACAATGATAATCCTTTAAAACGTAAGAACAAGAAATCTTACGATAACGAGGGAATATATTATGTTAGCCCATTTAGTTTTGCTCCTGTCAGTATGTACAATCTGGATTCGAACTGCAAGCTACTGTTAACGGATAATTAGCTAATAACTTTGAAAGCGAATCAGATTCTTGATTAGCTTGTGCTATTTTTTAAGAAGATGATTAAAGATTTGATTTTGAAAGAATAATTGAACTGCAAGTACAAAGTCCATATGAAATCGGTGAAACATTTGAAAACGCACAAAAAAGTTTATGACAAATATTCAATTTTCCACGGAGCTCTCTTTTCCCAATCTTCTGGAAAACCTAAATTGCTGACTTTAATCTGATGAGTTTTTACCAATGCTTCAATTTTATCCGTAAATGAATTTGAAATATTAAAAGTATTCAATAAATGGTTAATCGCAATTATTGCCCCATATACATTTGAATTAGCCTTTTCAGGAATATTCCCCATTATTTTGTGCTTATCCCTACTTGGAAATGATAATTTATTTGCCGTAAACTTTCTATTCCATAATCTTGAATGATGAGCACAAACATTTCGAACATCATTTAAAAATAACAACCAATTAACTAAAGACTTACCATTTGGTAATTTAAAATTTTTAGCGATACTATTTTTATATTCATCATTTTTTAAGCAGGTATATAACTTAATTAATTTACCGAAAGAAAGTACTTCAAAAGACATATTCTCAGGAGGAAGTATCTCGCTTGTATATTTCAATTTAAAAGCTCTAAGAAATTGTTCCTTAGGATCTTTCAATGATACTCGAATGGAATCCAAAACATAATTTTGATAACCTAAAATCTCCTCCTTCTCATCTCTTAATTCATTTTTATTGAGAAAGTAACTATCATTGTTATACCAATAAAATCCGTATTGATTTGAATAGGTATTTATTATTTTTGTTCTAAAACTTACTTCAATTCTTTCCAAATACTCAAGAAAAATACGTCTGAGGTTTTTATCAAATGTATATAGATTGATAATATCCTCAAACGTAGTTCCAGCCAAAAATTTAGTATCTCCAGTTTTAGTCTGTAAATGGAACATATAACCACTCAATCGATAATAACTTACATTTTGAAGATACTTTTCAGCTCGAATTAAACAACCAATAGATAATTCTCGTTTTTGCAAAAGCTCAATCTGCTTATCGATAGATAAGGCTTCCTTAGAATATTTCATAAATTAGGCAAAAAAAACCTCGCAAGATGCGCTTGAGTCAGAGGCGTGCGAGGGTATAACAGTACAAATATAGATTTTAAATATTTAATTCACAAATATTTTTAAACTATTTCACTCTTCCTCAATGAATTGGATTTAGCGACACATACATCGTAAATTGTGAGAGATTGATGATCATTTTAAAAGCAAATGCAACATTATTATCAACTTCTGATATACCAATATGATTTGATTCAAAATGAAACACATAGAACTTTTCATTGTACCAGACATCTAAAATTACAATTCCCGAAGAGAATTTTGTATGATTATGTTTAATCTTATTCTCCAATAAAAAACTAATAACCTTTTCTAATAAATTTAAAGTGTTTTTCATGAATTTATATTTCTTTAAATAAGATAATCACTCCTTCCCTAGCTTGTCGGTTGAAGAGCATCGTAACGGTATTCAAGACGATCTAACGAACGTATATTTCCTTTTTTATCTTTACCGTAAAAGATGACCATTTTTCTCCTAAAAAGTAAAGTTTTCCTATTTTCCCAAGCCGCTGTCCACACGCAGGAATGCTGCTTGATGGCCTGTAGAAACTTTGCATGAACTGGTTTTTGCGGGCTAATGGATTCAAGTCCAGTAATTGCTCCGTTATGAAGAACAATGAACTGCACCAGGATCGAATCACGTGTGGTTTCTGCCTGAGGTTGATCAGCAGGTAGGCCCATGTGAGCCGACAGCTTTTTCAGATAAGCCGCTTCTCCCAGTGATGGTTCAGGTTCCCCTTGTGCACGGCTGCGGATATCTTTGCCAGCAATATCAAAATCGGCTATATAACAAGGTGCTTTAGGATCAAATTCCCTAGGTTTAAAGAAGACCACGAAATTCTTTTGGGGTGTCTCCCAACCCTTTTCAGTCAAATTGTTGTACCGATATCCTTGGTCTACTAGATGTACGAAATAGCGTTCGCCATCGGCAAACCGAACACGGTCTACCTTCACTTCTAGCAGACCTTTGGGATTAATATAGTATAAAGGAAAATGATCCTGAATAATAATGCCTGAATTGAGCGGATCCCAATAGCGATCGCGCCAATGTACAATGACATTTTCGAGCGGTAAACCGGTATACTTCTTGACGATCTCAGATATTGTCATGCGGTTGGCAAAAAAATCTTCATCGGTATCCACATGTATTGAACCTTGGTACACAATCCCGTCAATAAGAGTATCCTGTTCCGATCGCCTAATAGCAGTATACTCTTCTACTAATGTAGAACGGATGGCATAGGGGCTGACCTGTATGTTATTGATAAAATAAGCAGGATCATCGGCATGGTGATCGGCTGGTGAAGGTGGATACCAGGGTGTGTGGAGATACAGAACGCCTTGATATTTACGCTTCGGCCCTTGGATATAATCGAATACCCGCCCAAACTTGGCCTCCGGATATTTAAGCAACTCCTCTTTCTCAATGCGTGCACCATTTAAGATAAACTCATAATTTTCAAACGTTCCATATTGCTTTGGATATAATAGCGTACTGTCTAGAGGGCTGGTCGTTAACTGCTGCGATCGTGCAGTAAAGCTACCAACCAGCATGAGCAGTAATATTTGGTAATACTTCATATAGGCTGTGATCATGGTTTGTTGTTGGTTTGAACAAAATTGTAGCGATATTTAAGGCCATCTAGCGATTGTATATTTCCCTTTTGATCTTTACTATAGAAAATCACCATTTTTCGTTTAAATAACAGCGGTCTGCCCCCCTGTATGGATGGTAACCAGAGACAGGCATTTTTTTTGATCGCAGTAAGTATATCTTCATGACCGTGTTTATCTGATTCTACGCTTTTTAAATTCGCAATCATACCATCCTTCAGCACGATAAACTGGACGGTGATCGAATCTATCTGAGTAGCTGTACTCGGTTTAACTGTAGGAAGGCCCATTGTAGATGACAATTTTCTTAGGTAAAACGTTAGATCTTTACCAGGTGCAGGTTGAACCTCTGTATGGGCAAAAAGACCATCATCTT
>NZ_ASZT02000145.1:0-13069 GCF_001006065.1 Sphingobacterium sp. IITKGP-BTPF85 | reverse complement strand
AACAGGAAATTATTTGCGTTCTCTTTGTCGCGTTAAAAATGAGCACCTACACCTGAGTAACTAATGAGTAGAACACGCTTCAAAATTGTGAGGTCGCATATTAGTATGTTAATCCCATTATCACTATTGGTTATAAGGCATACAGCTATCCTAAGCGGCCATATGATGTGGCGATGTCTTATCATTTGAACGAAACACTTAATACTTTTACTTGGTATAGAAATTTAGTAATAACCCGTTGTGCATTTTAAATAATACTGATTTTTAAATTATTGATATTTCTGATGAATATATTTTTGGCTATGTATTAAATGATGTTATAGCTATAATCTTGGTCAAGATTCTGGTTTTGAATCCATCGAAAGATTTAGCATAATTAAGCCTTATCATGAACTGATCACACATTTAATGAAGGTAAGCGTAATTGGATAGCAATGTTATAACAATATGCTAACTTAGCTATATGAAAAAGATAACTTTAATACCTTGTTTATTTTTGTTTCTATTTTTGTTTTCTTGCCAAAATGAAGCTAAAAAAAACAGTGATGTTGCTATACAGTGGCATTTGTAAACCTACTATTCACTTGCTATTCACTTTATAAGTCCTCATCGCACTTTCAATTTGACTCTCTTCTGTTATGTCAGGATATAAAAATAACTCGGCACCTGAATGCTATTCACACCGGACACTATTTTCAGTCCTACTGCTATTGGTCCTTTGGGAAACATAACTATACTTGTTACGTCTACCTTTAGAAACGAAATGATTTTTTTTGTTTCACAAGCGAAGGTTACTTATTGTTCAATTTCTGTAAACGTTCTTTTGCTGACGGGATGATATCATCTTTTTCTTCATAATTTTCAATTACACTTTCCAACGTACTCTTAGCCTGCAAAGCATTGCCTTTACGCGCATAGCTATCGGCAAGCAATAGGAAACTCTTGGCTTCCCAGTATGCATTTTCTTCCTCACTATTAATCACCTCAAAGGCAGTTTCAATGGCTTTGTCGTATTCCTTGTTATCATACTGCAGTTGCCCAACACGGTATCGCGCTTCTGCGCCAACCGCCTTTTGGCTCTTCAGAGCAGCCAGATTGAGTTCCTTCATGGCAGACACGATGTTCTTTTGTTGTAGCAATACCCTTCCACTGTATAAATGAGCTTTAGCAATTTCCTCCTGCGATGCGCCATCGTAATCCTTTATCAACTTCGCATACTTGGCCATCTGCTCCATGTCGCCGAGTTCAAAATAACAAATCATCAGGTTACTTATTGCGTAACCATAGTTCTTTTTATACTCTGAATTGAGTTCCAATTTTTTGAGGTGCACAATTGCCTCGTTGTATTCTTTCAGGTCCAGATAGAGCGCAGCCACTGTCAGCAAGGTGTTTTCCGTATACTTACTTGTCCAGTCGTTCAGGATAATATTCAGATCGTGCAACGCCTCCTTTGGATGCCCGGTACGGTACGAACTCACCCCGCGGATGTAACGGGCATATTTTTCTTGTTTGGGCTTCGGAAATTTATCAAAATACGCATTGATGGCTTCCACGGAAGCTGCGTATTGCTGCTTAGCAAACAGAGATTGGGCTGCCTGAAAAGCCATATTATCTTGCTCCGCAGGACTCAGATTACTGACATTGGTGCCGATTGCGTAATGAATATAGCTCGTAGCGTCCCCTTGGTCTAGGTAGATGTTTTCAATAAAACGCATCGCTTGCTGTGCCTCATTGGTTTTGGAATATTTCTCCACAACACTTTTGAAAGTGGCTTTCGCCGCTTCGGAATCATCTTTATTATACTGCACGAGCTATGGTCATCAATGCGCGGGGCACATAGCTGCTGCGCGGGTATTTTTCGATCATCCGTTGCAAACCATCGATAGCGCGATCATAATCTCCCGTAGTGAAAGAGGTATAGGGGATCTCAAAGGCGGCGTCATCTGCATAGTTCGAAGCCGGAAATTGTTTCAAAACAGACTGCAGGATCTTTAGCTTGGTTTCATGGTCTCCCTGCAATCCAAAGATAACACCTCGTTGGAACAACGCATAGTCCTGATTGGAAGTTTTGCTGTTGATCAGCTGATCATAATATTGGTTGGCACGGTCGTAATTGCGCATGGACAAATACGAATCGCCCAAACGTGCGATTACGTCATGACGTATATTTTCATCTAACGAACTTCCCTCGACAGCCAAAAAGCGCTCAAAATAATCGGCCGACATACTAAAACTGTTATTTCTGAACGCGGCATAAGCCAGCCCATAATTTGCATAATTATATACGTCGGTATTTTTTGCAACAGGCAACCGTAAAAACCGGGAGAAGTTCTCTACCGCCTCCCCATATTTGCGCACTTCATACATCGCTTCCGCTTTCCAATAAGTAGCCAGCGCGGCCATTTTTGCATCGATCGGAAATTTTTCAGATCTCATGAATGTCGATATGCTATTTTCGAAAGCGCGCTCGTTATAAAACTCCAATCCGCGATAGTAAGTTGCTTTTTGATAAGTAGCATCGACTTCCCGCCCTCTATCTTTCAACGACTCCAACAGACTTACTCCAGTATGGAAGTTACTCGTCCCCAACAGGATTTGAGCCGATAATATTTCCGCACTTTCCTGTGCTTGAGCGCCTAGTTCACGACCCCCATATTGTTGAACTATATATTTTTCCAGAACTTGCTGAGCGGCTTGGATGGAGTCCATTGCATATAAGATTTTGGCATAGTTAAATTGCGCTTCTGCTTTCAATTGGGGGTCGAAATCTAGTCTCATCGCTTTGACAAATGCATTTCGTGCGCGTTGCTTATCGCCGGTTTCCAGTGCAATATGACCCAAAGTTATGATCGAACCCTGATAAAAGGCATCCGAAGCTTCCAGCGACTCCAAAATAGAGGCCGCTCTTGGATATTCACGTGCCTGGTAAGCCAGATAGCTGATACGGTAACTATCAATATTGCTGCGTGAAGCGTTTGGATGCTGTTTAAGCAATATAGTGTAATAAGCTTGTTTAAACGTTTTATTTGCAAAATAGGTAGCTGTGGCTATTTGACGTAGCTCCGTCTCAATGGCTTCCCGATTGATATGACTCATATCTGGCTCCTGCGAACCTTTACGGCATCGGCCAGAACAGGTCGGTAGTCGCGTACGACATCAATGGAATCCATCGTTTGCACTTGCTCTGCATTTAGTTGCTTCTCTACTTCCTGCCCATAACCCGTAACCACCAAAGCGGAAAGCATCCCGGTACACAGGTATTTGAAGCCAATTATTTTTTTTAATATCATTATTCGTCCGTATTTCTGAGTTTTTCCAAACGTTCCTTTGCCGAGGAGGCAATAGTGTAATCTTCCTTAGCTAACAAGCCAAAACTAAATAATTCCAACCATATTGAGTAAATCGTCATGGAAAAAATTGAATCCTAAAAGTCAATTTATAGATCATCACCATCTCGTTTCCGCGATTTCCAATTTCTTTGATTGCTATCGGCAACTGAATTGACACAATAATGGAGCCAAGAAGACAGATCGAGGGAAAGAGATCACTTTGTGACAAACAGCACAAAAACGAATGTTAATTGTTGAGCATATTTCAAAAATCAAAGATTAGTATAGAAAATGAGTAACCGAATTGGTCATTTCCTTAAGGTTTGAAGTATATTGATCGGGAGGCTAGAATACTTTAAGCCTGTTGGTCATAAGCTTATTCCAAAAGATGCTGCGATTCGAATCTGCACGTAAACAAAAAAGCCCTAACTTTCGTTAGAGCTTTTATTTTCTTGGTCGGGGTGGCAGGATTCGAACCTACGACCTCCACATCCCAAATGTGGCGCGATACCGGGCTACGCTACACCCCGAAAAGGTATCCCCTTTTGTTTACTGTGATGCAAATATACAGCGTTTTTCCAATCTGTCAAATATAATTTTAACATTATTAAATAAAAGCCTGATTTATTGAGAAATAAAATATCAGCATTCAATTCGATAGCATTTAAATTCACATCCTAACCTCGATGTGTAAAACTTTTTAAAATATATCGTGAGCAAGGGTCTAAATATTAAAAGTGTTTTTCTATCTTTGCAACAAACTAAGGCAGCTCAATATTTTTTGAAAAAAGTATTTCTTAAAGTAAAAAAAAAGCTGTAATATTGCATTCCGATTTTTACAGGCTAATAATCGTATTTAATTACTCATAATCATGGATTTAGTAAAATTTGTAGAAGAACAAGCGGTAATCAGAAATGAAGTTCCCGCATTTAAAGCAGGAGACACCATAAGCGTTCATTATAAAATTCGCGAGGGAAATAAAGAGCGTATCCAAATTTACCAAGGTGTGGTTATCCAATTGAACAGCGAAGGTGTTAATTCAACTTTCACTGTACGCAAAATTTCAAATGGCATTGGTGTGGAACGTATCTTCCCTATAAATTCGCCAAACATTGAAAAAATTGTAGTAAACAGCTACGGTAAAGTACGTCGCGCTAAATTATTTTATTTACGTGGTCTTACTGGTAAAGCTGCTCGTATTAAGTCTAAAAGAATCTAATTACGACTACACAAGTATAAAAAAAGGCATTGAATTCAGTTTCGATGCCTTTTTTTATTGCCATAAATCCCCAATATAGCAACATTTTCTTTACAAGTCAAAAACTTCTTCCATGCTAAATCTTTTTAGTTTATCTTATGACCTGAAAAGTATTATATGAACAAGTCTATTTTTACCCTCGTATTCCTGTGCTGTTTCCTGAACAGCTATGCCCAAAATTCAATTCAAGATTTTTTAGCACTACAGTCCATTCCAAAAACATATCCGGTACTTAAAATCAGTGAACCGTTAATAATTGACGGTAAGGACGATGAAATTAGCTGGACAAAAGCAAAAACAATTAATAATTTTGAAGATATTCAAGGTGGCGAGCACAAAAAACCTTTATATAAAACCGAAGTAAAAATGCTTTGGGATTCCACCTACCTATATGTGTACGCAAAACTGTATGAACCTCATATTTGGGCAGATATCTACAAGCACGATGAAATTGTTTATCTAAACAATGACTTTGAAATATTTTTAAAACCCAATTTATATCAAGCAGAATATTACGAAATAGAGGTCAATCCATTACATACCATTTTCGATCTTATGTTACCAAAACCATATCGATTCGGGGGTCAGGCCATTACACATTGGGATGTTAAAAATCTAAAATCCGCAGTACATATCAATGGTACCCTTAATAATCCCCAGGATATAGATACATACTGGTCTGTTGAATTTGCAATTCCACATCAATCATTATATGCTTTCGGTAAATCCTCAATGCCTAAAGCAAATGATTACTGGTTATGTAATTTTTCACGTGTACAATGGCAACATGATATCACAAATAATCATTACAGTAGAAAAAAAGAAAATAATAAGCCCTTAGCTGAAGACAATTGGGTATGGTCACCGATCGGTTTAATTAATATGCATTATCCAGAAAGATGGGGATATATACAATTTGTAGAACAAGCACAAAAGCAGGAAGCAACACTTCCAAATAGTTATGCCGTCACTAAACTAGCTTGGAATATTCATTATTTACAACAATTGTTTAAAAAGGAAAATCGTCGATATAGCGATCAATTAACGAAACTTTCATTATATAATCAATACCTACTACCCGCTTTGAAAGATTATGAGGTCACTTTGGATCTAAATAAAGACAAACAAAGTTATAGTATGAAGATCAGGGAAAAACAGTCAAAAAAAATTCAAGTATCCTTAGATAATAGAGGTAATTTTGATCTTTATAACCAGTAACTCTACCATAGCTTATCTGAACGTCTGCATCAATTCAAAAAATGCTATTCACACAACATTTATAACGCTATAACAATAATTTGTAGAAACAAAATAACGCAGAAACATAAACTAATATTGCTATTTTTACAGCAACAATGTATAAGAACATATCTTTTTTCCAAATCTAAATGCGTTCCGTTTTTTGCCGCACTCCTCGTTCTATTTCACCATGGAGAAGTCATTCGGACAAAAAATGATTTCATCACCTATGAACATTTTAGTTTTTTTCAAAATGGAACTACTGCTGTCAAATTTTTCTTTGTCTTAAGTGGTTTCCTCATCAGTTATTTGTTACTGAAAGAACAAGATCAGAAAAAGACAATATCCATTAAAAATTTCTATCTGAAAAGAGTCATTCGCATCTGGCCTTTATATTTCTTATTAGTCGCCATAGGCATAGTTATCTTCCCTTTTCTATTTCAGGTCTTACATATTAACTATTCATTCCCCTATACCATAGGGCAGGTCTGGCTGTTATTTGTTTTATTTTTGCCCAGTATCGTCACCTTTACCTATGGCTCACATCTACTCGAACCCCTATGGTCTATCGGCGTTGAAGAATGGTTTTACATCATTTGGGCACCCCTATTTAAATGGATAGACAACAAGTTTGCACTTATTATAGGTATATTTTTACTCAAAATTCTTTTACTGATACTATGTTTTAACAACATCATTACAGACGTACTTGTTGTGCATCTTATCAAAACTTTTGCTTTCGAATCAATGGCAATTGGTGCACTGGGAGCTTATTTCCTATACCACACCAATATAAACTTACAGGCTTGGTACAAAAAATATGCAGCGGTCAATTACTTTTTATTAGCCGTATTATTTTCATTCTTATTCTTCCGAAATACATGTATAGCATTTATTGGATCAAATATTTTTGATCATTGGATCTTTTCATACATCATTCTAAATGCACTCTTTCTCAATCTCATTCTGTTTATCGGTATCAGATTAAATTCAAAATCATTTTTCAACAATACTTTTTTAGACTACGGAGGCAAAATCTCCTATGGAATTTACATGTATCATATGATCGTGATCTTTGCCGTTATTCATTTAGGGAAAAAACATTTACTAACACTAGATCCCTACCTAAGTTTTCTGATTTTCTACAGTTTAGTTATAGCAGGTACATTTATAACAGCACATTTATCAAAAAAATACTTTGAAGATTTTTTCATGAAGTTTAGATCTAAATTGAATTAGCAAAGATTAAACCTCATGCAACCGTCATGTCAAAAAATTAGCGTTTTAAAATTAAAGACAAAAAAAACGTCGTCTTCCACAAATATTCTTATCTTTGTATCCCGTACATAAAGCAGATATTTAGGCCATTTTAGGCCTTATATTTTGAAATCCATTATTGATATGACTAAATATATTTTTGTTACGGGCGGCGTTACTTCGTCGTTAGGGAAGGGTATTATTGCATCCTCTCTTGCTAAACTTCTCCAAGCACGTGGCTACAAGGTTACGATTCAAAAATTTGACCCTTACATTAACATTGATCCAGGAACATTAAATCCATATGAGCATGGTGAGTGTTACGTAACGGAAGATGGTGCTGAAACAGACCTTGATTTAGGCTATTACGAACGTTTCTTAAACGTACCTACTTCACAAGCTAATAACGTGACGACAGGTCGTATTTATCAATCTGTTATTCAAAAAGAACGCGCAGGTGAATATTTAGGAAAAACAGTTCAAGTTGTTCCTCATATCACAGATGAGATCAAAAACCGTATGCGTTTATTAGGTGAAACAGGAAAATATGATATTGTCATCACAGAATTAGGTGGTACAGTAGGTGATATCGAATCTTTACCTTTCATCGAAGCAGTTCGTCAGTTAAGATGGGAATTAGGCACTCATGATTCTGTAGTTATTCACTTAACATTAGTACCTTACTTAGCAGCAGCTGGTGAATTAAAAACAAAACCAACACAACATTCTGTTAAAACATTATTAGAATACGGTATCCAACCTGATATTTTAGTTTGTCGTACAGAACATAAATTGACGCAAGAAATTCGCAAAAAATTAGCATTATTTTGTAATGTCAATATTAATGCTGTTGTAGAATCGATTGATGCTCCTACTATTTATGACGTTCCTTTAAATATGTTGAAAGAACAATTGGACAAGACTGTTCTTGCTAAATTGAAACTTTCCAATAAGAATGAACCAGATTTAGATAGCTGGAAAGCATTTTTAGGAAAATTAAAAAACCCTACTAATGAAGTAAATATCGGATTAGTGGGTAAATATGTTGAATTACCAGATGCATATAAATCTATAGTCGAAAGTTTTATCCACGCCGGAGCATCCAATGAATGTAAAGTAAAATTGCAATATATTGCCGCGGAAAGTGTAAATGATCAAAATGTCCAAGACAAGTTGAGCGAAATGGATGGCGTACTTGTTGCTCCTGGTTTTGGTGAACGTGGATTAGACGGTAAGCTAGCCGCTATTAAATATATACGTGAAAACAATATTCCTTTCTTTGGAATTTGTTTAGGCATGCAGTGTTCAGTAATTGAATTTGGCCGTAATGTATTGGGATTAAAAGATGCAAATAGCACGGAAATGAATCCAGATACACCACATCCAGTGATCAACTTAATGGAAGATCAGAAAAACATCACTAACATGGGCGGTACAATGCGATTAGGTGCATACGATTGTGATATCAAAAAAGGTACAAAAGCATTCAATATATACGGAAAAACGAGAATCTCCGAACGTCACCGTCACCGTTATGAGTTCAATAATGCTTATTTAGAGCAATATGAAGCAGCTGGAATGATTACTTCAGGGATCAACCCAACTTCAGGATTAGTAGAAATTGTAGAGTTGAAAAACCATCCTTTTTTCGTAGCAGGACAATTTCATCCAGAATTAAAGTCAACTGTTGCAAATCCTCACCCACTTTTTGTTAGCTTTGTAGCCGCTGCTTTGTCGAATAAGAAAAATAAGATACAAAAGCAGGAAACAATTAAGTAAGTTTAATTTAAAAAAATGGATAGAAATACCCTTATTGGTTTACTTCTGATGTTCGGAATTATAGCCGGTTCATTTTACTTAATGAAACCGTCCGACGTAGAAATAAAAAAAGAACAAGTTCTACAAGATTCGTTAGCACGTGTTAAAAAAGGTTTAGCACCTTTAACAGACTCGACAAAAGCGAATACACAACTAGGAGCAACACAAGAGGCCAAGCCTCTTGATTCTGCAGCATTAAAACTTCCTTTTGGAGCCGCAAAATTTGGAACAGAAAAAATCATTACAGTAGAAAATGATAAAATCATTGCTAAAATAAGCTCTAAAGGCGGTCGTGTAAAATCTGTACAATTAAAAGGTGAAACAAATTTTAATGGTAAACCATTAGTATTGTTTGAAGGTGACCACAATAGATTTGGATTGAAATTTAATGTCGCCGGTGAAAACATCAATACTAACGATTTGTTCTTTACTTCTGAAGATGCTGATGTAAAGATAACAGGCGAAGATTCAAAATCGATTAAATTACAATTAGCTTATGGAGCTGATCAGTATATTGAATACGTATATACCATCAAAGGTAATGGTTTCAATTTAGGTCTTGATATCAACACAAAAGGTATTCAAAACAAGATCGATCAAAAAACGATTGCTTTAGATTGGGAAACGATTTTACTACAGAAAGAACAAAATATTGATTCTGAACGTCAAAAATCTACCATCTATTATAAAGAAGCAGGTAATGTAGACCATTTGTCAGAAGCAAAAGATGAAGAAAAAGAGTTAAAAGAAAAAGTAGAATGGATTGCATTCAAGCAACACTATTTCTCAAACATTCTTTCAAGCAAAACAGGATTTACAACAGCAGATGTAAATGTAAAAACAACAATCGAATCCGATGTTGTTAAACTTTATGCGGCTACAGCACGTCTTGATTATGCAACTCAAAAAGACAACAGTTATTCGTTAAACTTCTTTTTTGGCCCTAATCAATACAAAACGCTTAAAGCAGAAGGTCATGATTTTCATAAAATCATTAATATGGGATGGGGACCAATGCGTTGGATTAACCAATTTATTACAGTACCTGTATTTGATTTCTTAGACAATTTCCATTTGAGTTATGGTATAGTTATCCTTGTTCTAACATTATTGTTAAAACTGGTATTATCACCATTAACATACAAATCTTACCTATCAATGGCTAAAATGCGTGTATTGAAACCGCAATTAGATGAAATCAAAGCTAAAGTAGGTGAAGACAATGCAGTATTGTTGCAGCAAGAACAGATGAAATTGTATAAAACAGCTGGAGTAAACCCATTGGGAGGTTGTCTTCCATTGGTATTACAAATGCCATTTACGATTGCTTTCTTCTACTTCTTCCCGAATTTATTCGAGCTGAGAGGTGAAAGTTTCTTGTTTATGAAAGATATGTCAACATACGATACCTTATTCTCATTCGCACCGATTTTCGGCGTGAATCACGTATCATTGATGTGCGTATTGATGACTTTAACAACATTATTGACCACTTGGTACAACAATGCGACTTCGGGTGCGACAGGACAAATGAAATACATTGGTTACATTATGCCTTTAATTTTCTTTTTCGTCTTGAATAGTTTCCCTGCAGGATTAAACTATTATTACTTCTTAAGTGCAATCCTAACATTCTTAACACAGTTGATCATCCGTTCAATGGTTAATGATGATAAGATTTTAGCGAAATTAGAAGACAATAAAAAGAATCCAAAGGTGCAAAAGAAATCGTCATTCCAATCAAGAATGGAAGAAGCGATGCGTCAAGCACAACAAAATAAAAAATAACAGCAATTCTATAGTGCTGATTAAAAGAGGAAACCCGAATAGGTTTCCTCTTTTTTTGTATAAAATGTAGCATTCACTCAAACCAAACGTTCTAATTATTGTTAAACAATCATATCAAAAAGATAAAAGATGAAATTTAATCAGATTTTAATCATGGCAACGCTGATCGTAGGATTAAGCAGTTGTTCAGTTTTCAAAAAAAATACGAACAAAGAGCATACGACTACAGAAACTATGCAGCTAAAAGGAAACAAGTGGCAACTGATCGAAGTAGATGGAAAAACAGTACCAGCACAGGTAAACGGACGTGTCCCCTTCTTACAGTTTGAAGACGATAGATATGCTGCAAATGCAGGTTGTAATACTTTAGGTGGAGCAGTAAATATCACGGGAAAAAACAAAATTAAATTTGAACAAGGTATTTCCACAATGATGGCTTGTCCTGAGTTCGAGATAGAACAGGCGTTATCAAAAAACATTATAGCAGTAGATACCTACACAATAGAAGGAGAAGTATTGAGTTTAAAAAAAGGTGGAACAACATTAGCTAAATTTACGCTTATCAAAGCAGAAAAAGGTGAGCAAGCACTAGCAGGTACATGGGAATTAGATTATGTATCTGGACCACGTATTGCATTTGAAGGACTATATCCAAATAAAAAGCCTACGATCACCTTTGATTTGACAGCAAAAAAAGTATCTGGAAACAGTAGTTGCAATAATTACAATGGAACTTTCAAAACCGAAAACAACCACATTAGTTTTGGTCCACTAGCATCTACTAAAATGGCCTGCGAAGGTTCAGGAGAAAGTGTATACTTCAGCACGCTGGAGAAAATCACTTCCTTCGATGTCAACGGAAATACATTGACTCTGATTATGGGCGATATTGCGATGATGCGATTCCAAAAAAAATAAAAACAATAAAAGATTAAAACTAAACATAAAAAGCTCCGGATTGGAGCTTTTTTTATGTGATAATATGAAGAAAAATTCCAGTTAAAAACAAATTTTATCGATAGGATTACACTGTAAATTAGGTCCCTAAATCGTATATTTGTACATACACAATCTCTTTCATTAACATCACATGAAAAGGTTTTTTAGAGAAATAGCACTATGAAATCGTCGATTAAGATTATCAACAATTACGAATACAAAAAGCTTTTTTGCCTGATGTAACAGATCATAATCTATTCAATGAAAGCAAAATACAGGTATACCGCATCGAAAATTACCTACGAAGTATTCTCATGCCTGTCATTCCTTACCGTACTACCTTCAATTTCCTAATCTTTGTTACTAAAGGAACTTTAACACAACATCTGGAATCAGGGGCATACACCTTAGCTGAAAATCAAGTGATTAATGTCAAACAGGGAAATATTACTGCTACTTTAGCGATTTCAGATGATGCCGAAGGTTTTTTTGTCGTTTATGAAACGAAATCGTTACAGATATTGAATTAGGCATCAATGATATCCGGTTTTTCAATTCACATCCCTTTACCCCCTTGTCAGAGCACGTCTCTGTATGGATTCAAAAATGCTTGAACTCTTGGAAGAAGAGCTGTTTACCGAAGGAAAAGTTATGGAGATCTGTGTATCAATGCTACAATGTATACTGTTAAAAATAATTAAAACAGATTACGAAGTAAAAGCACCGATGAGTAGACAATTGGATATTGCATTTCGATTTAGAGAAGTCGTACAAAAATTTCACACAGATCACAAGAATGTTTTATTCTATGCCAACTTATTACATATATCCGAAAACTACCTTAACAAATGTGTGAAGGAAGCAACCAATAAGCCTCCTAAACAGTGGATCAACGAAATCAGTATACTACATAGTCAAATCTTATTACAGGATGCTACAAGAGATATTGCAGGCATTGCATTCGAAATGAAATATAAATCCCCATCCTACTTACACGTTTATTCAAGAAAGTCACCGGTTATTCACCCAGTGATTATCGCAAACACAAATTTCTTTCCGATTAATGCTTCTTTTTATAAGGCAGATTCCAAATCAGATCAACAGCAAGATAGTGAACACCAAAGTCCGCTTGACTATAGCCTTTAATTAAATCATTCATATATCCAACATCAAGGTGCAAGGGAGTATGCGCAATATCCGTCATGTAATATAAAGCGAAACGCGCTTCCTTATAAGCAAATTTTGACCACTCATCTTTCGGCTCATACATTTTGCTTACTGCAAACAGACCCTCAGCACTAAATGCAAGTTCCTGTTTATTTCTATCCGAGAGTTTCAGATTCATCTGTGTTTTAATCCTAGTCCGCAATTGAAAATTCTCCTCAGCTTTATTAAAATCTGCTGTAAAAAATTTACGAAATTCCTGTCTGACTGTATTTT
>NZ_ASZT02000144.1:0-13117 GCF_001006065.1 Sphingobacterium sp. IITKGP-BTPF85 | reverse complement strand
AAGAAAGTGAAATTCCTAATTAACGAAAAAGGCTTAAATGATATCATTTAAGCTTTATATTTTATCCGATTCTAATTTCTATTTACGCACAGAAAATCTCTTTACAACAGTTTCTGAGCCAGAAACAACACGGATAAAGTAAAATCCTGAATTAAGTTTACCAGTTGGATCAAAAGAAAGATTTTGATTACCAGCATCTAAACTTCCATTCATTAACTGAACGACTTCATTTCCAAGTGCGTCCATCACTTTAATCGCAACTGAACTTTGTTTCCCTAATTTAAATGATAAACTTATTTGTTCTGAAATCGGGTTATAAAAAACTTTAACATTATTAATCAGCTTATCTACTTCCTTCGTATTATCAGAATTAGCGGTTAATCCCATAGAATAAGCCAGATGATCAGCCTTATCCAAATAAGATAGTCCATCGTTATTGGCCGTTTCAGTAGAATTCGAAGTATGCAATACAGATGCATAGCCTAAACTTCCTGTCAGCGTAATCACACAGAGCAGGCCTAAATAAGCTATTTTTTTAATAATAATTTTCATTTGTATATAGGACTTCTTAGATCGGTTATAGTTTAAATCAAATATAATATTTCCCAATCAATTTATCAACAACAAAAGTAGGTTATTTGTTTAGATATTATTAACTTATATTGAATAAAAATTTGCCATTTAACAATTTTTAACAAGATTTGCCGTTGTCAAACTAATTGCTAAAATTTGACACGAGTTTTTCTATTGCAACGAACCTTCATATTCGTGTTAAAATGAAGGTTTTTTTACTTAAATCAAATAAAAAAATGACGACTAGTCATCAAAGTACCGCACAAAAAGTAAGTCTTGCTGGTCTACTAATTAGTTTAGGGATCATATTTGGAGATATTGGTACCTCTCCACTTTACGTTTTCAAAGCCATTATGAACAAAGGTGTCGTTGACAAAGACCTTGTTCTGGGTGGATTATCATGTGTCTTCTGGACAGTTACCTTACAAACAACTGTTAAGTATGTCCTGATTACCCTTCAGGCAGACAACAAAGGTGAAGGAGGAATTCTCTCTCTTTTTTCATTGGTACGTAAAAGAGCACCTTGGTTGATTTTTCCAGCAATGATCGGTGCAGCTACTCTCCTTGCAGATGGTATGATTACACCTGCCATCACCATCTCTTCGGCGATTGAAGGATTAGACATTAAGTATCCGGGTCTACCAACAATTCCAATTGTGGTAACAATTATTACCTTATTATTTGCTATCCAACGCTTTGGAACATCGGTAGTTGGTAAAATCTTTGGTCCACTGATGTTCGTTTGGTTTTCCACCATCGGAGTATTAGGTATTAGTAATATTCATCTTGAATATGAAGTATTAAAGGCGCTTAATCCTTATTATGCTATTAAACTACTCATAGCATATCCGAATGCCCTTTTCATCATTGGTGCTGTATTCCTATGTACAACAGGAGCAGAAGCTCTCTATTCAGATATGGGACATTGTGGTAAAGGAAACATCCGCATCAGCTGGATTTTCGTAAAACTAACACTCGTATTGAACTACTTTGGTCAAGGTGCTTGGTTATTGACACAAGAAGGCAAAGTACTAGGAGAAAATAATCCTTTTTATGCCATCATGCCACATTGGTTTCTTGGTTACGGTATTGCGATTGCAACCATGGCTGCAGTAATCGCCAGTCAAGCCATGATCTCAGGGTCATATACCCTTATTTCGGAAGCTGTACGCTTAAATATATGGCCGAAGGTTGCTATTCGCTATCCAAGTGATCATAAAGGCCAATTATATGTTCCTTCCATCAATCTAATTTTGTGGGCTGGATGTATGCTGATCATTAAAATTTTTGGAGAATCAAGTAATATGGAAGCCGCCTATGGTTTGGCCATCAACTTGACATTCTTAACGACAACAATTTTGATGACTTTCTTTCTTGCAGCTAAAAAAGTCAATAAATATTTCATTGCATTATTTACAGGCTTCTATTTAATATTAGAATTGATGTTTCTAGTCGGAAATGGTGTAAAAATTGCGCATGGAGGATGGCTTACATTATTATTAGCATCGCTTCTATTTCTCATAATGTACGCTTGGTGGAGTGCCAGACGTATTAAAAACAGATTTGTTAACTTCATCAATATCGATAAGTACTATCCGATCATTTCAGAATTGAGCGAAGACAAGTCTGTACCTCCATACGCTTCACATTTAGTGTATCTAACAAGTGCAAACTTCAAATCAGAAATTGAATCCAAAATAATTTATTCGATATTAAATAAAAAACCAAAACGTGCCGACGTGTACTGGTTGGTTCACGTTGATGTTATGGATCATCCCCACACACGTGAGTATACAATCGATCAATTAATTCCTGGAAAACTAATTCGTATTGATTTCAAACTAGGCTTTAGGGAAGAGCAACGTATCAGTGCTATTCCGCAAAGTAGTGGAAGATATGGTGCAAAAAGGTGAAATTGATATTACCAGCCAGTACGACACTTTAAAGAAACACAAAATCCCAGGAGATTTTAAATTTGTTGTATTAGAAAAAGTACTCTCAAAAGGAAATCAATTAAGTTGGTCCGAACGTATTATCATGGAGATATATGGTTATCTTAAAAAATTAAGTCTATCCGAAGAAAAAGGATTTGGTTTAGATGCTAGTTTTGTAACTATAGAACGCGTACCACTAAGTTTACCGCAAACAACAACCATAGATTTAAAGCGGAAAAACAACTGATAGTATCCTGTTTATACCATAAGCCTCCAAGAAGTTAAACACAGCTTGGAGGCTTTTTTATTGGGCATTTACCAACAGCTATTTTTTATTTCAGCAATCTCTTAAAATAAAAGCTTATTTTTGCATCAAATACAACATTATGGCAGGAACAGCAACAACTCCCCAAAAAAAACTTCACCCTAGAAATAAACATCTTGATGCATACGATTTTGCGAAATTAATCAAAGTCGTTCCTGAACTCAAACCATTCATTTTCGTTAACGATTACAGAACAAAAACAATAGATTTTACAAATCCAGAAGCAGTAAGACATTTAAATAAAGCATTGCTTCAGCAATACTATAACATTCAATATTGGGATATTCCTAAAGAGAACCTTTGCCCTCCTATTCCAGGGCGGGCAGACTACATTCATTACGTTGCTGACATATTAGCGAAAGGCAACAACAATGAAATTCCAAAAGGAAAACAAGTTAAAATCCTTGATATCGGAGTTGGCGCAAATTGTATCTACCCAATTGTCGGTCATCACGAATACGGTTGGTCATTTGTAGGTTCAGAAATTGTAAAGAAAGCGTACAAAAATGCCATTGAAATCGTTCGGTTAAATCCAGAACTTAAAAACAATGTGCAGATTAGATTACAGAATAACCCCAAAGCTATCTTCAAGGATATCATTCTCGAAGATGAAAAATATGATATGGTGATCTGTAACCCACCATTCTTTTCCTCTCAATTAGAAGCATTGGCACAAGCAGACCGCAAAATAAAAAGTTTAAAGCCCGCTGAGCAAGAAAATATCGTTCAAAGTTTTGCAGGTCAAGGAAGCGAACTGTGGTGCGATGGTGGCGAAAAAGCTTTTATCGGACGAATGATTTTTGAAAGCCAATTTTATAAAGATCAAGTAAAATGGTTTTCGACATTGGTAGCTCACCGCGAAGATATCAGAGGTTTACAACACAAGCTTAAAAAGCTGAATGTAACCGAAATGGAAGTCATCCGAATGGAACAGGGAAATAAAGTTGGTAGAATCCTTCTCTGGAGATTCTAGCAGATATAAAAATAGCTCTAAACAATGTTTAGAGCTATTTTTATATCTAGTAGCATGATGCACGTTAAGAAATACTTTCTTTATTTAATTTCGAGTGCTTATATCCATAAAGGAAATAGATAACTAATCCACCAATAAGCCAAATAATAAAGATAATCCAGTTACTCGCTCCCAGTTCTGTCATTAAATAAAGATTAATCAAAATACCAGTTACCGGCAATAAAGAGAAATTCATTTTAAAACTATAAATGCTAAGTCCTAACCAGGTTAACCAAAAATGATGATCAACACCTTATGTTCGATTATCTCCATAAAAGTCAGGTTCTTCCATTCTGATAGGATTGCCTGTCCATAAATCCACATCAAAACAATCGCCCCCAGTAAGCCTAGACCAACTAAATATTTACCATTTACATAAGGAACTCTAAATTTTGACTTTTCAGATAATCCAGAATAATCCATATAAAGAACACCCGCACATACCATAATAAAGGCAAAGAAAGTACCTACACTTGTTAAATCGACAAAAAATCCATCTTAAAAAACAATGATGGAACTCCCACAACGATACCTGTTACTATAGTTGCATAAGAAGGGGTTCTATATTTAGGATGTATACGTGCAAAGCGTTTAGACATCAGCCCATCCCGGCTCATCGTCATCCAGATTCTCGGTTGCGCCAATTGGTACACCAATAATGCACTTGTAATCGCAATTACAGAAGTAACCGATATAACACCAGCCATATAATCAAACCCAACATACTTAAACACAAAAGCTAAAGGGTCTTTTACATTCAACTCCGTGTAATTAACCATACCCGTTAATACGAGGGTTATAGCGACATATAAGACCGTACAGATTACCAAACACCAGATCATAGCTTTAGGTAAATCACGTTGCGGGTTCTTACATTCCTCTGCAGTCGTTGAAATCGAATCAAAACCAATAAAAGCAAAAAACACAGCCGCAACACTTCCCATAACACCGTGCATTCCGTTTGGAGCAAAAGGTGTCCAGTTTTCCGGTTTCACATAAAAGATACCCCCAAAAATTACAGCCAATATAATCCCGACTTTGATCATAACCATGATCGCACTAGCACGTTGTGATTCTTTAATCCCAATATAGACTAAAGCAGTTACTAGTACAGTAATAATACCTGCAGGGAGATCAAAGATGATTGGTACTCCTCCGATTCGCGGAGCGCTTAAATAAGCTTCTAATCCATGCTTATCTGCTGCCGTCAACGCATTTGCACCGTGCTCAGCAAGCTTTTGTGATGCGTCCAATGCATAGCCAGGAGCCATCGATAACCAAGCGGGTATATGTATCCCAAACCCTTCCAGCATCGAAGCAAAATACTGAGACCAGGAAATTGCAATTACGGTGTTAGAAACAGCATATTCCAAAACTAAAGCCCACCCGATAATCCAAGCAAATAATTCCCCAAAGGCAACATATGCATAAGTATAAGCACTTCCCGAAACTGGAACTGTACTGGCAAACTGAGCATAAGACAAAGCCGTAAAAACACAGGCAAAAGCTGTAAAAATAAATAGAAGTGAAACCGCAGGTCCCCCTTCATAGCTTGCTAGGCCGATTGTGCTGAAAATTCCCGCACCGACAATAGCCGCAATACCTAGTGAAACCAAATCTCTTACTCCGAGTACCTTTGCAAGTCCTGAACCCTCACCATGTTGCGAGTCGTAGATAATCTGATCAACACTTTTCTTACGAAAAAGTCTTTTAAACATGTAGTTTATGTTAATATGTTAAGTAATTTGCTACGAAAATAAAAAAAATAATACGGATAATAGTAATGCATGACAAATACTATTCAAAATCTATCATTCATAATGAATATATTGATAGATGTCATGAAAATCCTTCATATTTTCTTTTACATAAAGGCTCAATTTACTGCTTAACGACAAAACTTGATCTTCATGAACATCAAAAGACCATAAACGTTTGCAAATCTGAAATAACGCACGGGTAACCTGTATCAGATCCGTATATTCATAAATGTATTGAGAGGCAATAAATCTATCAAAAAAAGCATCAAACTTCGCGACATCCTTTAGTTCACTAGTAACTAGAAAAAATCGTAAAGAGTTACGGTCTACCCGCTCAAGAGCGGTATAAAACTTAGCAATAGAAACAGCTTTATGTTCAATTAAAAGATGGTCTAATAACAGTTCCAGTGCGATATGCGCAAAAAAAGAAGGCCTAATCGGAAGTCCGATCAATTCATTCTTGACAGATTCTTTGATCTCATGTGTATGGTGGAAAAAGTAATCCGAATTGTGGAAAAGACGGTCAACTTCAATATGCCCATTCCACCCCTTAAGTAATTCAGATTGTAACGGCTTGGCTCCTATCTGATCTTCAAAATTATTGGGTTTGAGGATAAAAGCCTTATCCGCATTTTTCAATAGATCAGGTAATAAGCTACCAACAACCCTTTCAGGAGTCGTTGCAAAACGTTCAAAATAAAAGTGTGATAAAAAATTCATAACAGCATTTTTATACCTACCGTAGTCATTTAACGAGAAATATTCACTCAATATACAGCTTAATCTCTTATATTTGTGGCTTATATTAAAAATTTTTAACCCATTTTACACAATGAGCTTTGTAGAAGAATTACGCTGGAGAGGCATGCTTCAAGACATTATGCCCGGAACTGAGGACTTACTAAATGAAGAAAAGGTATCTGGTTATATTGGTTTTGATCCAACAGGAGACTCTTTACACGTAGGTCACTTGACACAAATCATGACGTTGATACACTTCCAAAACGCAGGACACAAGCCTGTTGCTTTGGTTGGTGGTGCAACAGGAATGATTGGAGACCCTTCATTCAAATCTGCAGAACGTAACTTATTGGACGAACACACATTAAATCACAATGTGAATTGTTTGAAAACTCAGTTAGGTAAATTCCTTGCATTTGGAGAAGGTGAAAATGATGCCAAAATGGTTAACAATTACGACTGGTTTAAAGATTTCAAATTTTTAGATTTTATTCGTGATGTTGGTAAATTAATTACTGTTAACTATATGATGTCTAAAGATTCTGTAAAAAAACGTTTGGAAGGTGAAAACGGCCTTTCGTTTACAGAATTCTCGTACCAATTGATTCAAGGATATGACTTCTATTATCTATGGAAACATCACAACTGTAAAGTACAAATGGGAGGTTCAGATCAGTGGGGAAATATCGTAACGGGTACAGAATTTATCCGTCGCCAAGATCAAGGGACTGCTTTTGCTATCACAACACAGTTAATTAAAAAAGCTGATGGTCAAAAATTTGGTAAAACTGAATCCGGAGCAGTATGGTTAGATCCTAAAAAAACATCACCATACAAATATTACCAGTTCTGGTTAAATACTTCGGACGATGATGCTAAAAATTGGATTAAGATCTTTACTTTAAAATCTAAAGAAGAACTTGATACGATCATTGCTGAGCACGATGCAGCTCCACATACAAGAGCAGTACAAAAAGCCTTAGCAAAAGACATTACTATCCGTACACACTCGGAAGAAGCATATGAAACAGCAATTAAGACTTCTGATTTCTTATTCGGCAACGGTACGCTTGAATTCTTAAATGGATTAGATCATGAAGCTATTTTAGATGTATTCGAAGGTATTCCGCAATTCAATGTTTCACCAGAAACTTTGAGCAGTGGTATTAACATATTAGATCTACTAGCAGTCAACACACAGGTATTCCCTTCTAAAGGTGAAGCGCGTAAAATGCTACAAGGTGGTGGTGTGTCAATCAACCGCGAAAAAGCAACAGATATTGAACAAGTAATCAATGCATCTCACTTGATTAATAATAAATATATCATTGCACAAAGAGGAAAGAAAAACTACTATTTAATTATAGCTGAATAAACTTTTTTAATTACATAAAATAAATGACCGACTTGATCGGTCATTTTTATTTTATGAACTTTTACTATCTTTACACTTTAAAAAAATTACATATTCAAACAGACATTAAGTTAGATGAGAAAAATCGCATTAATAAGCCTGCTGTATCTTATAACGTTTACGTTTAGTTATGCACAAGTAAACTTTCAAACGCTATATACGAAATACGGAAGCATAACAAAGGAGCTTGATAAAGCATATTACGTTAAAATTGTTACCTTCCCAGATGAAAATGTAAAAGATACAATAGCAGAAGAGTTTTATCTTTCTAATAATGGTTTAAAGCTACAGGGCAAAGTAAGCGACTTTTTTGGAACAAAATTTAAAGGTAAGAAATATGAACTGTTTGAAAATGGAAATCTCAAATCGGAAGAGATGTTCTCCCATGATTCACATCAAATTGATACGGCATTCTACTATCATCAAAACGGTAAAATAAAATCCATTCTATATTATCCCTTTACCATCGACAAAAAAGGTAAATATAAAATTGAAGAACCGCTTTATTTAGCCTACGCAGATTCAACAGGAAAGATCCTGCTAAAAGATGGCAATGGTTTCGCTGTATCAGATAACTCCTATAGCTACGAAGAAGGTAACTATGTCAATCACAAAAAACAAGGTGATTGGAAGGGGCACTTTAATGGAAAGCGATATACCTTTACAGAAACTTTCACAGAAGGTAAACTGATTTCAGGCATCACAACAGATTCAATAGGAAATAGAACACCTTATGATTCAATTACGGGCTGGAAAGAACCCACCTATCCAGGAGGTATTAACACATTGATGCAGTATATTGGGCGAAATTATGATTACCCTATGCAAGCATTACATGCTGGTGTAAATGGTATCGTAGAGATCGAATTCGTTATCGATAAAAGTGGAGAACCCCGCGATTTCAAACTTAAAAGAGATCTCGGTTATGGAACCGGAGAAGCAGGACTGAGAGTCGCTAAAAAGATGAAAAAATGGGAACCAGGACGACAAAGAGGTATACCTGTCAATGTTAAATACGTACTTCCAATTCGATTAAATACAGTACAGAGATAAAAAAGCCTGTTCTTTTCAGAACAGGCTTAGTTATTATAATCAACCACAATTATAACCAGATCTTCTACTTATTTATGCTTAACAATTTGGAAGCTATATTTTTTATTGGCATCGCTACTTGACTTCAAACCTGCGGCATAAATGGTATAAACTTCCTTATCTTCAGGTTTAAAATCTCCTAAAAATTCAGTCATACCAACACCATTTATTTTCAGTTTATATACATCAGCAATTTTAATATTCTTAAAAGGGGCCAATTCTTTATAAGCTTTATCTTTAACAGCTAAACTATCAACATCATTTAATGTAAGCGTCAACTTAGATGCTTCAGGACTCAAATTCATAAATCTAAATTTTGCATATCCTGTTTTCAAAGTTCCAAAATCATCTTCAGTAGCTAATACATCAACTTTATCTTTACCGATCACATAGAGGCTGTAAATTTACCTGGAGTAAAATCTACTTTTTTACTCACTAGGGCTGTATCTCCAGGAGTTGATTTCGGATCAAATACCCGCACGAGTCTACTACCAGGATATGCATTTTTATAACTCAAAACGCGATTAAAGGAGAAAACACCCTCCCAGTTATTATTCAATTTATTCTGGTCGAGACCAATATCTAATCCTTCAGATCCAGGTACAGCATTCACAGCAGACACAGCCGAGATTTCCACATAAGCGTAATCATCATCCAGCTTATTACATGAATTTAATGTCAGCATAAAAACCATTATACTGATTCCAAAAAATAATGCTTTTTTCATTTTCATTTTTTATTTACAACAAAATTCAACGATCGTCTCATTAAAAAACGTATGTTAGAAACAAAATGCTACAAGAAAAAATAAAAGGTTTAGTAAGCCAATTAAATTTCCTCCTAAATACTTAAGTTTGTATGAAGGATAACTGTGAAAATTCATGTCAAATAAAGGAAATACATTTAGACCATCTAGCGCTAATACATCATTTAAAAGGAGTCAAAAAAAGAAGCTCCCAATAATAAGAAAGTAGAAAATAAAGAAGAAGCTCCCGCTAGAGACTTATCAGAACTGCAACAAAAATTAATTAAAATTTTAGGGGCTTTCCTGATACTATGTGCGATATTATTGGGGATAGCTTTTGTTTCATATTTATTCACGTGGTCTGAAGATCAAAGCTATATTGCAACCAATAATGGTGGTTGGGGCGTAGTGATGAATACAGCGGAAGAAATTGATAATCCCGATGTAGAACTACCTGTAGTACAAAATAGATTGGGAAAATATGGTGCATTATTTGCAAACCAATTTATTTACAATTGGTTTGGCATTGCGTCCTTCCTCTTTGTACTGGTTTTCTTTGTAATCGGGTATAAATTATTGTACAAAAAATCAATATTACCAGTTTACCGTACCATTATATACTCTTTTATCGCGATCGTATTTATATCTGTTACATTAGGTTTCTTGCATAGCTTCATTACAAAAGTGCCTCACATCTTAGAAGGTAAGTTTGGTTTCTGGACTAATAAATTATTAGAAGCTCAAATTGGAACAGTTGGTGTTGCCGGAATCTTAATCTTTGCCTATTTGACGACATTGATACTGGTATACAACCTAGATCTAAAATTTAGTATTTTCGACTCGCGTAAAAAACAAGATGAGGAAGATGAAAATTTTGATACGGAAGAAGAAGAAACAAACTACACAAACTCCATCCGTACAGCAGAACCATCAGTATCTGAACCATTAATCAATAGAAGGGAAACCTATACACCTGCACCTAGTCTGAATGACAAATTTCAATCGAGTAGAAATGTTGATATTCAATTAAATGAAGAATTCACTCCTCCTCATAAAGAAATCATTTTACCTGTTTCGGAAATAAAACCTGAGAACAAAGTGCTCATCCCATTCGAAATCGAAGAACCAACTCCAACGGATGAGGATACGAATATAATGAATGAAAATACCGTTTCATTTACGGTAGACGAACCTCTTCAAATAGATCCTATTGTAGAAGAAAAGCCGGTACAAAGTCATGAATTAGAAGTAGAATCACCTAAAGAAGAAAAGACGATTACGGCTAATGATCTAGTTGCACAATTCGGTCAGTATGATCCTAAATTAGATTTATCAGGATATCAACATCCAACCTTAGATCTATTAAAAGATTATGGAACTGGAAAAATCACGATCAACCAGCAAGAGCTGGAGGCCAACAAAAATAGAATTGTTGATACCTTACGTAATTATAATATTGAGATTGAACATATCAAGCTACAATCGGTCCTACGGTAACATTATATGAAATCATTCCTAAACCTGGAGTACGTATTTCAAAAATCAAAAATCTAGAAGACGATATTGCACTGAGTTTAGCGGCTTTAGGTATCCGTATTATTGCTCCGATGCCGGGAAAAGGAACTATTGGTATCGAGGTCCCTAATAGCAATCCTGAAATGGTTTCCATGAAATCAATTATTGCAACAGAAAAATTCCAAAAGACGGATATGGACTTGCCAATCGCCTTAGGGAAGACAATTTCGAATGAAGTTTATATTGCCGATTTAGCGAAAATGCCCCACTTACTGGTAGCCGGTGCTACAGGACAAGGTAAATCCGTAGGTATCAATGCGATCTTAACATCGCTACTGTACAAGAAACATCCTGCAGAATTAAAGTTTGTATTGGTCGATCCAAAAAAGTAGAGCTTTCTTTATTCAAAAAAATAGAGCGACACTTTCTCGCGAAATTACCGGGAGAAGAAGATGCTATTATCACAGATACAAAGAAGGTTATCAACACATTAAACTCCCTTTGCATTGAAATGGATCAACGTTATGACTTGCTAAAAAATGGACAAGTACGTAATTTGAAAGAATATAATGCAAAATTTGTCAATCGCAGATTAAACCCTGAGGAGGGTCATCGATTCTTACCCTTTATAGTTCTTATTGTAGATGAGTTTGCCGATCTGATGATGACAGCTGGTAAAGAAGTTGAAACACCGATTGCACGTTTAGCACAATTGGCACGTGCGGTAGGTATTCACTTGGTAATTGCCACCCAACGTCCTTCAGTCAATATCATTACAGGTACGATTAAAGCCAATTTCCCGGCACGTTTGGCATTCCGCGTATTATCTAAAGTAGATTCACGTACTATTTTAGATTCGGGAGGTGCAGATCAATTAATTGGTCGTGGAGATATGCTTTTATCAACAGGTAGTGACTTGATTCGTATTCAATGTGCATTTGTAGATACTCCAGAAGTCGAAATGATTTCTGACTTTATCGGAGGTCAACGTGGATATCCATCCGCATTTATGCTACCTGAATATGTTGATGAAAGTGGCGATGGTTCAGGTTCTACAGATTTTGATTTCTCAGACAGAGATCAATTATTTGAAGAAGCTGCACGCCTAATTGTTATGCATCAACAGGGGTCAACCTCACTCATCCAGCGTAAATTAAAGCTGGGGTACAATAGAGCTGGGAGAATAATTGATCAGTTAGAGTCCGCAGGAATCGTTGGTCCTTTTGAAGGAAGCAAGGCCCGTGAAGTACTCTATCCCGATGAATATTCTTTAGAACAGTTTTTAGAAACATTAAGGAAGGATTAAAAGATGAAAAAAACAATGGGCATCATGCTAGGTTTTATAACCTTAGCAGTCGCAACTCCAGCACTGGCACAACAAGATGCTGCTGCAAAAAAATATTGACAGAAGTCAGTAAAAAGTATGATAGTTATCAAACGGTACAAGCGAACTTTTCATTTTCAGCAATTCAGGGTTCAAATAAATCGGCCTACACCGACGCAGGGACACTCTATTTAGATAAGAAAAACAATAGATATCATATTACGATGAATAGTCAGGAAATGATATCAGATGCAAAGAGCTTATATACTATTTTGAAAGAAGAAAAAGAAGTTCAGATTGCAGCAATAGAGAATAGCACAGATGCAATAGATCCTAGTAATATTTTTAGCTTTTATAAAACCGGATTTAAATATAACTTGGTTGCAAATGAAAAAGCTGGAAACACACTTTTAAATGTCGTTCATTTAACACCAACTGATAGCAAAAAGAACTATTCTAAGATAAAACTCCGCATCAATAGAGCAACAAAACTGATATATGATGCGACTATCTATGATAAAAACGGTGGTCAATACAGTTACACGATTAAGAGTCAG
This sequence comes from Sphingobacterium sp. IITKGP-BTPF85, assembly GCF_001006065.1. Classification (NCBI taxonomy): domain Bacteria; kingdom Pseudomonadati; phylum Bacteroidota; class Sphingobacteriia; order Sphingobacteriales; family Sphingobacteriaceae; genus Sphingobacterium; species Sphingobacterium sp. IITKGP-BTPF85. The sequence goes on along the minus strand of NZ_ASZT02000144.1, from coordinate 125 downwards.
GTTCCTAATAAGAATCTGGACAACAGTTTATTTAGCTTTAACAAAAGCAAATACAGCGGTTATGAAATTGTAGACCTCAGATAGGTAGAACAGACTCTAGAAAAAAAGGCTTGAATTATATAATT
>NZ_ASZT02000143.1:0-13241 GCF_001006065.1 Sphingobacterium sp. IITKGP-BTPF85 | reverse complement strand
AAAGTCCTATCAGGAACTTGAAAGACGTCACAATGATGTAGAGGATAAACGTGAGGTGAGAAATCCTTCTGTGATAATCGGGTGTTCAAGCCCTATCAATTCTAAAGCGTACCCTTATATGTCAAAGAAGCAATGGATCGCAGCGTTTACAAAATATGACTCCAACTACAAAGAGGACTTTCATAGTAGCAAAGGTGGAATACATGAACTAACCTCAGGTTTTGGAAATACTATTCGAGAAAATCCATCAGACATGATGATGGATATCTTAAAAACTATTACCAATGATCCTAGCATTGATATTAATTATGTATTTCCTGCTTTGGAAATTTTTGCTGAAACAAGAAAAGATCTACAGCAGGATTTAATAGAACTTCTAAAAACCGCTATAGCTAGGAAACAACATAAAAGTCTCTACTATCCTATACGAATTGCAGCTATTTTAAGTGGTAGCGATTCTGAAAGCCCTTATCTTCTGGCATTAATAACGATTAACGCTTTAAATTACGAAAAGAAAGATATTTGGTTAGATAAAAAGGAAAATGACTTGACAACCAATATTAATGGTTTGGTTACACAAGCGATGAGTACAAATTATGGTGCAGCCATTAGTGCGTTGGCTCGTATTAAAGATAGTGCCTATGAAAATCAGATATTTGAAACTGTAGAAAGTATCTTAACATCCGGTCCACCTGAAGCTAGGGCTTTGTTATACTATGAAATAGCAAAATTAACCAGAGTGAATATAGAAAGGACTAATAACGTATTTGTTAGTTACCTAGCAAAAGAAGAAGATGTTTATGTTATAGCATCATCGCTATGGTCTTTGAAGTATTTAAGAAAAAATGGGTTCAATTCAATTGCCCCTGCGTATGAAAAGTTGATTGACTCGAACTTAATAGGAAAAAATGATGCGAACTCTCTTTTACTATATTATATTGGTCTTATCTATATAATATTGAAGGAGCAAAAGAGTTACTGTATAAATTAATTAAAAACAACCATAATGCGGCTATTAGAGGGGTACGGTCGATTTTTAAGCACTATTATAGCATATCTGATAGTAAGGAAAAGAATGACAGCTTACTAGCTTATATATTGCGAGAAGTAAATATTGATGAAGAAGATAATTTATCGATTAACTTTATAGATATTAAACACATACAACTTAATGATATTTGTCTTTTCCTTTCAAACTATATTGAATCTCCTCTTTTCGCGATGTCTAATTACTTCATTGAATACTTATGCCAACAGTGTGCCTATTCGCCATTGGATGCGATAAAACTGTTTAATTTGGCTTTTGAAAAAAGACGATTAAACAACTCTTTGATTAAAGGTGCTTATAAACTAGACGAATCATATATAAAATTTATTGTTGGCGCATATGACAGCTTAACACTAAAAAATGTAGAGCATTTTACAGCTAGAAAAAAACTTTTGTTAAGATTCGATGAAGTACTACAAGACTATAAATTGAGAAGAACAGCTGACAAGATATTAGATAGATTGACTTAAAAAGATTAATTGGGGTGGTGCTATTTATAGCTATTTACACGACGAATGCTATCGAGGCCATGCATCGCCAAATCAGAAAAGTAACAAAAACAAAAGGCGCATTTACATCTGATCAAGCATTATTGAAGTTAGTTTACCTTGTGGTTAAAGATATCTCCAAAAAATGGACTATGCCTATCCAAAATTGGGGCTTGACAATGCAACAATTACACATTAAATTTGAAGATAGAATCAAAGCCTTCGGCAACTCCATTTAGGGGTCGCACACGAGGCCTACAGCCTCTTAGTACGAACCTAAATGGAGTTCAGTGACACAGTTGGCTTTACACTACCAAAGTATAAGGAAAGATTAATCACTTTGGCTGTGCGCTGTGCATATCTGCATCGGTCGCGGTCATTTTGATATTTATTAAAAAATGAAGTCTTCGTTTGCTATATGTCGTTATTGGTTTAATTAGTTAAATTATTATATTTGATAATGAAATGGACTAAAGGGTTATTATAAAACTTTACTCTTATCAATTAATTTTCGACCTCAAAACTAACACTAAAAATGGCTTTAAAAAACACAGAGAATTCTGAACATTATTTGTGGGGGGACAACTGTGATGGTTGGCATTTGCTAAAATCTGATTCACTAAGTATCATTCAAGAAAAGATGCCTCCACATACCAGTGAAGGACTGCACTTCCACAACAATGCTCAACAGTTTTTCTATATTCTGAAAGGTACTGCAACATTTAGGCTTGAAGAAAGTACTGTTGAAGTAAGTAAGAATAATGGTTTCCATATCCTTCCCCAGCAAAAACATCAAATATTTAACCATACCGAACAAGATCTAGAGTTCTTGGTCATTTCTGAACCAAAAGCTCATGGCGATAGAGTTAATCTTTAAGTTTGCAAATGCAAAACTTAAAGACATTTGCTACTCACAACTACTAAAATCTTCATTTTTAACATTCTCCACATAATTTAAAATCTTAAAAAATTCGAGATAGTTGATACCTGCTTTGGCCTCGTCCAATGTTTCCCTATACATTATAGAATATCCATAATGGATTTGCGTTTCTGGTTCAACCATAAAAATACATTCATTGATTTTCTCTTCTTCAGTAAATTGACCAATAGTAATATCAATAAATCTGCCTGTAGAAGAAAGCCAGGCATGGGTCATATCTCCTTTTTTACCATAGCATATCTGATATTCCCCAAAATTATATTTTTTCAATATAATCGCAAGTAAAATAGAAGCATCTGCACAAGCACCAGCTGGAAATGAGTTAAAAGCAAAATGCATACTTCTCACCTCTTCTCGACTAAGAATATCTCGAACACGATGCACTATTGTTTGTTCATTTATATGGTCATTTTGTATTTTACTATTATTCATTATAACATCTACTCTAAGGACGCAAAATAGGAAGATAATTAGTATTTTGCGTAATAATGAATCGCTAACCATGAAACAATCAGAAAAATTAGACTTAATTCTAAAAACACTATATAAAGTGAGGCATCAAGAAAGCTTTTCTAGATTAAATGAAATAGTAAGAGCGAGCAATATCTCCACCTCCAGTGCGAATGAAATTGATACACTTACGGACCGACTTATTGCTGACAAATTCATAGATGCTCATTTATTTGAAGATGGTGACGGCCTAATAAAACTGACCTCACTAGGAATTGATTATGTTGAAGGTGATTCCTATACTTCAAAAGGGGTTCCAATAAGTCATGTATTCTATAATACAAATATTTCCAATAGTACAGGAATATCAGTGGTAACTGACTCACAAGACGTTAATGTTAATATCACTAGTAATTCAGAGGTTAACAACAAATTAGATGAACTTATTCGCGCTATTAATTCAAACACAGAGGTGTCTAAAAATCAACAGATTGAAATGATTCAATGTATTGACGAAATCAAAAGTTCCATTTCTCAAGACAGAACATCTAAATACGCTTTTCAATCATTACTTAATATCGCAAGTAATTTTGCTGGAATTGGATCGCTAGTTCTAGAAATTGGAAAATCATTACCAGGAGTATAATGATCAGTACTGAAGTGATAACAACTGGTGTAATACAAATAATTTGTACAACGATTTTAGGCTTATGGTTGAAAAACTATCTTCCATCATATTTTTCACAAAAAGGGAAAAATTTATTCAAAATTAGTTTCTAAGAATGATTAGTCAAAGTAAGAAGGCTATTTAAAAGAACTTTTTTTATTATTTTTAATTAAATTGATATAGCAAATTATGGATTTAGAATTATTAAAAAAACGAATTGGTCAACCCAATCATGATGATGACTCATTATTTATTCTTCTATATGAAATTCTGGAAAATCAACAGAAATTAGAATTTGAAAACTCACAACTTCAAGCTAAAATTAAAAATGCTGACGAAAGGATAAAAAAATTGAAAAGGAACTGGGTGGGCATTACGGCTAATAGACAAGTCTCAAAAACTGAGCTATGCAAGATCTTCTCAATTGTAAGAGTTTATACCAAACGACTGTGTATATAATATTGTCGATGAAGCATCAACTAAACCATGATGAGTGGAGAGCTAGAGAATCGCACCCATGATAATAAGTACTATGACTACTCCGATCGCAGCACTGATAAGAGCAAAAAGACATTGCAAAGTTTGAACATATGGACTATTAAAGAGGTTAGGTGATCATCTACCTCTTGCGGTATAATACAGTAAATACTTTTGAAAATCCTCTATAAAAAAACTAATTATTAACCCTACCACTAGCGTAGAACCTTTTGATATCTGAAAGAATGAAAATGATTCAGTACATTTTAACAATCCTATCTCTTGTATTTTCTGTGTATACAAATGGACAAGTCAAGGATAAAGCTAAGTATAGCTATGATTTGTATCTCCCAAAGGATTACAGTACTAGTGGAAAAAAATATCCGCTATTAATTTACTTACATGGCGGTTCGCAAAGAGGAAATGATTTAAACAAACTGAAAGTGTACGGGCTGCCCTACCTCATAGAAAAGGGGCATGATTTTGATTTTATAATTGCTTCCCCTCAATGTCCTGGTGACAAATACTGGTCATCAGAAAATTGGTTTGAACCGCTTTATGCTGATTTAATGTCACAATATAGGATCGACACGAATAGAATATACTGTACAGGCATAAGCATGGGTGGATATGGAACTTACATTGTTGCTTTGGATTTTCCTGATACATTTGCGGCTATTATGCCATTGTGCGGTGGAATTAATGATAGTGATACAACGAGAGTGTGCAATCTTAGTAAAACACCGATCTGGACATTTCATGGTACTGCTGACGACAAAATCGCTATCACTGAAACAGAACGTATCGTAAAAGGACTGAAGGAATGTAATGGACAAATAAAATTCACGAAATTAAAAGATCGAGGTCATGGCATTGAAGATTTATATGAAACCAAACCGGAAATATACGAATGGTTGCTTAAAAAACATAGGTAGACTATTAAAATCAATCAGTTAACTAAAAGCAAGTAAAGTAGGTCGTGCATACGAACCACTTACTAGTTCCATTTCAGCTATTATTATGGTTTTATTCTGACCAGCTTCACCCCTACTTCGGAGTCGCTCTAAAGATTCCCTACTCTTTCCCTACTGTTTCTGTAGACAAACAGTAGGGAAAGAGTAGAGCAACTGTAGGGAAAGAGTAGATATTTCCCGAACAAAGGGCGAATATGGTGTGAGTACGGTGGTGAAATACTTTTGCGAAAAATTGATGAAATTAAATTTGCTATTTACATTTGACTCCATAAGTATCTGAAATAATTATATTTGTTTAACCAAAATTCAAAATACCATGTCATTTTATCACCTTCCGGATGGAAAGTTTTTTGCCAAGTATGAACAGGCTTCCATCGACCGATTTAGATTGGATTTTTCTAAAGAATTAAAAGAAAAATATGGTAAAGGAGCTCATACTCCTGAGGAGATAAAAATAATTTTAACGTGAGTTCGGTTTAAGCAGCAAGAAATAATTGATTTTCTTGTTTTTCAAACTGAATGTTTAAAGAAGGTTTTTTAGGGAAAAATGCATAAGCTGTCAAAGCACCTAAAATATTCAACAAGAAATTATTGACCGATCTATGTCTGGTATGCTGTAACTTGCAAATATTCTTGAGTTCATCATTTACACATTCAATGACCGCTCTCTTTCTGAGCATTATTTTATCGGTTTGACTTAAGTTCATTCCTTTCATATTCTTTCTTGGTTTGGTCACCATTTGTATTCCATTTCCCCAAAGGATATCAGCCATTGCCTTTGAAATATACCCTTTATCTCCATAGAGTTTGCCAAAAATGTCTTTGGTCATATCCATCATATGTTTTAGATTTCTGTCATCCACATTGCCCTTAGTCAGGTAGAATGAAAGGATTTCACCTTTTTCATTGATTATTAAATGGAGCTTAAAGCCATAAAACCAACCAATGGAACACTGGCCTCTTTCGGCTGTATCTTTAAAGACCTTATGCTGATGAATCCTCCTGTTGTGGCATACTTTAATGTGAGTAGAGTCAATGAAGTTAACACCATGACTCTGCCCTAAACAACGCATTTTAACAAATAACATAAACAGAATCGCACATCTAGGCTGCAATTCGACAAATCGATTATAAGAGATTAATCCAGGAAACAAATCCTTCAGATGGGGTATGGCATAATGAACATAGAAAGATTTTAAATTGCTGAATTGTCCACTATGAAAAAGTGTCATTAAACTAATCACCTCGCTCTCACACAAACCTGTTTTGCGGTATCTTTTTCCTAATTTTTTATCTTCAATTCGTTTTTCTTCTAAAATTGGTTGAATTTCCTTACAAAAATCATCCACTTTAACGAATATTTCTATAACTTTATCTCTAAGCATAGGGCTTGGTTTTATTTGTATTAATTTGATTATCAACTAATTAAATACAAAAATCAAGCCTTTTTTGTGATTTTAGAACTCTTTTTTAATCTTTTTCTTTATCCCGAACTCACGTTAATTTATAAAAAAGGGAGTTTGTTTAGTTTTCACTAAACAAACTCCCTCTTAAATTATTCTGTGATTTTTTGTTTAAAAAATATATCTAACCCCTAACTGCATTTGCCAAGTTGTACTTAATGTACTGACATTTTGGAAAGGATTAGTTGGTAATTCACCGTTGATCACATTCATATTGAATTCAGGAGTTCCATTTGCTGGAGTTGAAGCGGCGTTTAATACTGGTTTTCCACCACTTACTCCTGGAACCATTTTATTTCCATACAATAATTGGGCATTGTTTAAACGGCTCTGAACGCCAGAATTCTTACTTAATAGATTTCCGAAATTGATTACATCTAAACTTAGCTGTAAAGTATTTCTACGACCACCAATATTAGTGAAGATATCTTGTAAAACACGGACATCAAAACGATTTAACCAAGGCATTAAAAAGCCATTTCTTGGCAAATACTTCCCGCTATATTTTTCTAAGCCATTTTCTTTAACAAAGGTAGCTAAAGCATCTCTTTGTTGTTTTTCAGTAAATAAAACTGATCCATCCGCATTCAGACGGTCGACGAAAGCTAATGTATTCAAGTCTTTTGGAAGATAAATTAAATCATTATTTATACCATCACGGTTAATATCCGAATTATAGGTATAAGAGAAACGACCTTGAGAACCTCCATTATAATATACTCCTACTGTAGTTGCTAGTCGATTTGCATATTCAATTCTGTAACTAACATTTGCCATTAAACGGTGAGGAATTGCGAATGCTGAAGGATGTAAGATTTGATCGTTAGGACCATTCACTGTTGCCGATCCTCCCCAAGCAGAACTTGCGCTAGATCCCGCATTTGCAGATACCTCTTTAGCATTTGAGTACGTGTAGAAAACGCTTCCATTAAAACCCTTGTAATTAGGAACAGTTACCCCAAGTGTGGCACTTGTAGCAAAGCCTTTAACACTGGTGTTTGTTAATACTGTTGCACTATTGGCACCAACTTGACTTGTATAAGCACTTGCATTTACACCGGTTGGATAAAACGCTCTATTATCACCATAATCTCCAGCTTCGCCTGAAGAACCATAATTCAAGAATGTATTTGGTGTTCTTCTGTTAGCTCCTAATTGAAAAATTGCGTTAACATCTTTGGTATACATAAAATCTCCTGTTAATACTAAAGGTGTATTCGGGATTTTATAATCTGCACCAATACTAGTACGCCATACCATAGGCATCTTGAAATCTCTATCTACAAGTGCAAATGACGAAGGTGCACCATCTTTTGGTGTTTTAATAAATACATTTTCAGCACCTTTTGGAACGTTATTTAAGTGGTAATATGGATCAGTGTTGAAATTTACATTGTTAATCCAGCCCGCTACTGCACTATAACCTCCTGGTTCAATTGTATTTTGGAGTACTCCAGCATTTGTTGGCATATTTGTTAACCAAACAAATGGAACACGTCCAGAGAAGAATCCTGTTCCTCCACGTAGCACTAATGAACGATCATGGAATACATCATAATTAAATCCAATTCTTGGAGAAATTAAAAGATTTGATTTTGGCCATAATCCTGAATCATAATTCTTCGGATTACCATTAATATCCAATAATGTTAATGCATCAATTGAAGGATTAGCAGTTAATTTATTCATATATATGGGCAGTTCAGCTCTAACACCATATGTCAAAGTGAAGTTATTCGCCACAGCCCATTTATCTTGCGCATACAGTGATGCTAACCCAAAATTGATTTTTGAGTAAGTATCCTGGCCTTCATACGGATAGGTTAAACCAAACATTATCGGTGCAACCTCATTAGGTGTTCCTGTTTTTAAGAAATCATCAACTGAAGCGTATCGGTAGTATGAAGTCCCCATACGCGTGTAACTATTTCCAAAATTTTGAATTTCAAATGCTCCGCCAAATGTAAACGTATGTTTATCAGCTTGAAGCGTTAAATTGTTTGTTATAGAGTAATTATTATTAATAACGTCATTGTTGTACGAAAACAATTCTGTACCAAAACTCATATAGTTGTTACCTGTAGGGGAACCGTCAAAAATATCAACAAAAGGAAAAAGTTGATTACTTGGAGTGGTTCTGGTATCTTGAATACGCGTATAAGTTGCTAAAAATTGATTGGATAAACGGGAGCTAAAACTACTGTTTAATTCTGCTGAAATCGAACGAACCACATTTTTAAAAGCATAATTACCATTTTCAAATGTAATCGAATTTTGACTAACACGACTTGTTTGGCTACGTGGTTGAGGACCAGAACTTGCATTTGCTACCTGCATAGAATTACCAACAACTTGATTATAACGAACCGCTAGCTTATGTTTATCACTTATATTCCAATCTAATTTTACTAAAAATTTTGTACTACCCTCTTTAGCTTCATCAGCGTACCCTTCATAACGTCCTGGATCATAGCCCCATTGATTAATCAAATGATTGCGAACACTTTCTAAATCGGATCGTTTGGTTCTTGCTATATTATTTTCCGAATCTGCAACTCCGTTTTCTGATGGTTTCCAAAGATTTGCTCCTGAAGCATTGCCTCCAGTTGCCTCCTCTCTCTCAGCATTAACAAACAAAAATAATTTATCTTTTACAATAGGACCTCCCAATCGGAATCCAAAGTTCTTTTTAGTCGCATCAATTTTTTCTAATGTGACATCTTCAATTCTACGTCCTTGCAAATTTTGATTCTGTAGAAAATAATATGCGGAACCTTCAATCTTATTTGAACCACTTTTTGTAACAGCATTAATACCTGCTCCAGTAAAACCAGATTGCGTAACATCAAATGGCGCTATGTTAACTGAAATTTGCTCGATTGCATCTAGCGAGATTGGTTGGGAATTTCCTCCTGGTAATGGGCTTCCGCTTAATCCAAATCCATTATTAAAGTTCGCTCCGTCAATTTGAAGATTATTGTAGCGAGCGTCACGTCCTGCAAAAGAGTTTCCATTTGCTTGAGGTGTAAGCCTTGTAAAATCTGTTATACTTCTATTAATTTGAGGCAATTCAAGAATTTGCTTTTGACCAATACTTGTGGAAGTACCTGTTTTATCTGAACTTGTTTTTCTACCAGTAACTACAACTTCATCTAAATTAGTTGCAGATGATCCAAATACTGGATTAAGAACGAAGGCTTCACCTAATTGTAGATAAATGTTTTCATACGTAATTGGGTCTTGGCCAACATATGTAACGATTACAGTGTACGGACCACCCACACGCATATTGGCTAAATTAAAACGACCAGCAGCATTTGCAGCGCTCGAATAAACCGTGCCGGATGGCACATGTGTTGCTTTGATAGTGGCTCCTGATGTAACTTGGCCGGAGGATTCTTTCACAATTCCAGTCACACTACTTGTGGTAACTTGAGCATGAATGGTACCATAACTTGCTAATACAAGTGCAAAAAAGAGTAAAGGTCTTTTCATAAAGAAAATTTTTGTTATAAATATGCCTCAAAAGTATAAAGAGAATTTAACATTGAAAGCACTTAACAAAAACTTAACCTACTCATAACAAGAGTCTTCAATTGGATGCTTTTTTATTTAAATAAGTAATAATTGATAAATTGAGAATTTTAACAAAAATTAACATTCGTTTTTATAATTATTGTAATTTATGCATTCAATAATTGTAAAAAAGACAATGCATTCGATTGTCATAATGGATCATTTTGGAGCAAAATAATTTTGAAAGTTTACCTGTTTTGTAATATTAACCTCTAAATAAAACAAAAAAACAAGTTAGGTGTTTAGGATCCCTTTCTCGTATGCTTGAACAGCCATTCGTAAATTTCATCTTGATGGAAAAGGCGTTCCACACTCCCATGTGTACCACCTGGAATTATAGTCAACGTTACATCAGCTTCAGGATCTGCTTTCTTAATTGCATTGACTATTTTTTTGATTCAGACATGGGTACAGCACGGTCACGATTTCCATGTTGTACCCAAAGTGGTACCTGGCTTAGGTTGTCGGCATACTTAACACTTCCACCTCCACATATAGCTACTGCCGCTGCGATACGATCTGGATATTTACCTGCTACATCCATAGTGCCGTATCCGCCCATACTCATTCCGCAGATATATACCCGGTCTGGGTCGGCATTATAATGTTCGATAGCATAATCCACAATCTCTATAACTTTATCAGGATCCCATCCGCCTCTTGACTGTGGAGCGATTACGATACCAGGAACCTCCTGACCTTTATTCATCGCATAAAGTACTCCATATCGTTTAACACGATCAAGATTTGTGCCCGACAGACTCCTTCCGTGGAGAAATATCAAAACGGGCTGTTTATCGCCTGACAGGTTATCGATCTGTTCTTCTTCTGGTAAATTCAATAAAAAGGATAGGTCGTCTCCCCTTTAATGGCCTTTAGTTGGGCATATACTTCATTATTCCTGATGCTACAGATTAGCATGAAAATAATACCTAAAAGCCAAAAATTACGTTTATGAGAATTGTTTATCGTATGCATAAGAAACAAAAATACATTTTATTCTGAATCAGCAAAATAGATATTAATATTAATTAACTTCTTTTTTATAGAAAATTCGAGGTAATTTTAAGTTTTCACAAGTAAAACATGTCGCTAAAAATTTTACATACAGCCGATTGGCATTTGGGTAAACGATTGGATTATTTCTCCAGATTTGATGAACAAAAAGTAGTACTAGATGAAATTGTTCAGATAGCAGATCAAGAACAAGTTGATCTTGTTATTGTCGCTGGAGATCTGTTCGATGCGTTCAATCCACCTGTCGAAGCTATTGAACTCCTTTATAAAACACTTAAACGCTTAACGAAAAATGGTTCCAGACCTGTCATTGCCATTGCCGGAAACCACGATTCACCGGATCGTGTAGATGCTCCTGATAGTCTTGCGAGAGATTGCGGAATTATTTCGCGGGTAAACCCAACATGAAATTTAATCCTTATCAGGTTGAGGGCGGATTTGAAATCACTAAAGGAGATATCGGTTTTCTTGAAATCAAGCTTCCAAGTCATGATTTCCCAATTCGTCTCGTTATAACTGCCTTTGCTAACGAACATCGACTCAAAGAATATCTTGGTGAAGATGAACAGATCGGGCTCAATGAAGTTTTAAGTAAAAAATGGAGCTCGCTGGCTGATTTATATTGCGATGATCGAGGCGCTAATATTTTGGTTTCACATTTATACATGAATAAAAAAGGAGGTCCTGTATTAGAGGAGCCAGACGGCGAAAAACCTTTGCGTATTGGTTTTGCAGATACTGTTTATACGGAATGTATTCCTCCTCAAATTCAATATACAGCTTTAGGTCACCTGCATCGCTACCAAGAAGTGGGTGGACATCATGCACCAGTTATCTATTCGAGTAGCCCACTTTGCTATTCTTTTTCCGAAGCAGGGCAAGATAAGAAAGTGGTAATTGTAACTCTGGAACCAAACAAGGAGGCGGACTATAAAGCGGTCAACATCCAATCTGGAAAAAAATTAATACGAAAAAAATTCCATTCTGTTACAGATGCTATTGATTGGCTTACAGTGAATCAAGATTGTTTAGTTGAACTAACTCTTGTTTCAGAAACATCTTTAACGCAAGGTGAAAAGAAACGTATTGAAGATAGCCACCCGGGTATTATCTATATCATTCCTGAAGTGAACAGTAGTGCTACCTATCAAAACGAACCCATATCCAGAAGAAGTAAAAGTATTAACGAAAATTTCTCTGATTACTTCCGATATAGAAATAATGACCAATCTCCATCGGAGGAATTATTAGCGCTATTTAACGAAGTACTGGGTACTCAAACTGAAAAGGAGAATTAACGATTATGTTGCCATTATATCTATCCATAGAGGGATTATACTCCTATCAATCGAAACAAGAAATTGATTTTACGGCTTTGACAGCGGCCGGTCTTTTCGGAATTTTTGGAAAAGTTGGTTCTGGAAAATCAACGATTCTGGAAGCCATTACTTTTGCCTTATTTGCAAACACAAATCGGTTAAACAGCAACAATAGAGCCTACAATATGATGAACTTAAATTCCAATCAGTTGCGGATTGAGTTTCATTTTATTGGAAAAGAAAATAAGAAGTATGCGTTTGAAGCATCTTGGCGAAGAAATAGCAAGCAGTTTGAAAAAGTTACGACACCTGTACGAAAAGCTTATGTTTTTGAAGGTGATGAAAAAATACCACTTGAAAGTACCGATGCTGAAACTATATTAGGCATATCTTACAAAAACTTCAACCGTACAGTTATTGTGCCTCAGGGGCAATTTAAAGAGTTTCTTGAGCTTAAGGGAGCTGAACGCTCGGGCATGATGAAGGAACTTTTTAATTTAGATCATTATGATCTATTTTATAAAGTCGCTTCTCTAAGTAAGGAAACAGAACTGAAACTCCAAAATATTTCTGGCGCAGTACAAACTTTAGAGGATTACACAGAGGAAAGTATAGCTGAATTGCTTTTACAATTGGAGAATGAACAATTGAAGCTCCAAGAAGTCACAAATACACATCAACAATTAGATCAACAACATCAAAAATTATTGGAAGTTCAACAGTTCCATAAAGAAATAGCTATACAGAAACAAGCTTTTGCTCAATTAAATGCCGAACAAGGTACAATTGAAAATTTAAAGAAACAGATTCTGTTATTTCAAA
>NZ_ASZT02000142.1:0-13513 GCF_001006065.1 Sphingobacterium sp. IITKGP-BTPF85 | reverse complement strand
CCATAATGCCTTTAATCGCACCATATAGGAATTGAAACACTTGACAATGACCACAATGCGTCTGGCTGATTAAGCCTTTAATCGCACCATATAGGAATTGAAACGAAAGAGCATATTTCACCCTTACAAATACAATAGTGCCTTTAATCGCACCATATAGGAATTGAAACTGATATAACCTTTGCTTACTATTCTCATCTAGTTGCCTTTAATCGCACCATATAGGAATTGAAACTACATTGAATTTACATCCGATGAGGCTGAAGTAATGGCCTTTAATCGCACCATATAGGAATTGAAACACTAGAAGAGATGACTTTGAAATAGATGTTAATATCCTTTAATCGCACCATATAGGAATTGAAACAAATATGATAAACAACTTTGCGCTTGCGGATGTGGTCCTTTAATCGCACCATATAGGAATTGAAACAACGAAACACGAACACGAGCAAATAAACTAAAAAACGCCTTTAATCGCACCATATAGGAATTGAAACAATACACCTTTTCGGCTGTTTGTAACCTGTATTCTCCTTTAATCGCACCATATAGGAATTGAAACAATTTTAAGAGGTACGGGATGTATTTTTGTTAAAACCTTTAATCGCACCATATAGGAATTGAAACATATTACAATTAGGGTAGTTTCAAAGTTTGCTACACCTTTAATCGCACCATATAGGAATTGAAACTAATACAAATCGATTCCTATCGATAAAATAACGATCCTTTAATCGCACCATATAGGAATTGAAACAATACCTGTGCTATTTTAGCTTTTTGATAAGCCCCGCCTTTAATCGCACCATATAGGAATTGAAACATTTTATCACCATTTCTCCAATCAAAATCAACATCACCTTTAATCGCACCATATAGGAATTGAAACTAAGCAGCCTGCGCACGTGCTGTTGCTAATATAGATCCTTTAATCGCACCATATAGGAATTGAAACTGATGAACTTCACTTGTGATACAACACCATTTGCTCCTTTAATCGCACCATATAGGAATTGAAACCTTTTCTACTGGGCGTGATAGTGTGTGGGATCTCCACCTTTAATCGCACCATATAGGAATTGAAACAGAAAGATGGAGAAAGAAACATAAGAAAAGCCTAAGACCTTTAATCGCACCATATAGGAATTGAAACTGCGTTACTTCGCATCCTGCTAATTCGTTCCTTACCTTTAATCGCACCATATAGGAATTGAAACTATCCTAGCTTATAACGAGCATTACGGGTTTATTGACCTTTAATCGCACCATATAGGAATTGAAACTAGAGATTGTAAATGTTATTGTAAATTATTTGTGACCTTTAATCGCACCATATAGGAATTGAAACATAACTGACAACCCGGTTACGGGTGATCTAACTACCTTTTAATCGCACCATATAGGAATTGAAACAAGCGACGGATATTACAGCTAAACGTGTTCTTGAAGACCTTTAATCGCACCATATAGGAATTGAAACGAGTTTGATAGCTTGGGGTCTTTAGAGGTTACAGGGCCTTTAATCGCACCATATAGGAATTGAAACGATTTTGAAACGTGGGTGCATACTGAAATTGACCCCCTTTAATCGCACCATATAGGAATTGAAACGAAGTAAAAGTTCTTAGGTAGGCAATTCCCCCTCCGCCTTTAATCGCACCATATAGGAATTGAAACTTGCGTATGAATTTTATGAATGTAACAATAACTTTTCCTTTAATCGCACCATATAGGAATTGAAACAAAATCAACAGATGAATACGGTACTATGAGGCCATGCCTTTAATCGCACCATATAGGAATTGAAACAGAGTGGATTACAGCCAAGGTAACAAATGGGATGTAACCTTTAATCGCACCATATAGGAATTGAAACAAGAAGATTGAGTTTGTTTATCTACTAGCAGAAGATCCTTTAATCGCACCATATAGGAATTGAAACAATATAACCCCTTCTAGCTTCCTAATAGCCCTACCTTTAATCGCACCATATAGGAATTGAAACATTTGTGGCGACCGAGGGGGTCGATTTGGTTTGGAAACCTTTAATCGCACCATATAGGAATTGAAACATAATGAGAAACACCCTTGTTTCAATAGCTCTAACAGCCTTTAATCGCACCATATAGGAATTGAAACATGTTAAGTTATTAGGCACTGATCTGCTCTTAAAACCCTTTAATCGCACCATATAGGAATTGAAACTATGGAGGACTATTATATGCATTAGAAAAGAATAAGCCCTTTAATCGCACCATATAGGAATTGAAACTGAGTTGATGTTATGGAACTTTATACAATGTTTGATCCTTTAATCGCACCATATAGGAGTTGAAACTACGTAGTAAACAAAACAGTTGTATCAGAAGATCTAACCTTTAATCGCACCATATAGGAATTGAAACAAGGGACGCAGAAAGACAAAGGCAAATAAGAGACGACCTTTAATCGCACCATATAGGAATTGAAACTCACATGAAAAAGTTTAGTGATTTTAAAATTGAACCTTTAATCGCACCATATAGGAATTGAAACCGTCATACGGTAGTTGATACCCGCTTGCTTCTAGCCCTTTAATCGCACCATATAGGAATTGAAACTAAGAAGCTCATATCATGTGTTGATCGGTTGAATGTCCTTTAATCGCACCATATAGGAATTGAAACAGTAATAACAATCCTATAAAAATGTATTTTTTCATTCCCTTTAATCGCACCATATAGGAATTGAAACAATAAAAGCAGACGGTTACGGACATGCCGTTGATCCTTTAATCGCACCATATAGGAATTGAAACGTGCAAATACCACTTTACCCGAAGGCTATATCGACCTTTAATCGCACCATATAGGAATTGAAACTAAGTTAGTTACAGAAGTGTCTTCTTTTGTACTCTCCCTTTAATCGCACCATATAGGAATTGAAACTTATTCCGCTTGTGTTTACTGGCGTTACGTCCGCCCCTTTAATCGCACCATATAGGAATTGAAACGGTTTTAATTCTGCGAGATCCTTGTTTGCAAGTTGCCTTTAATCGCACCATATAGGAATTGAAACGAGTATCAAGACGGATTTAATCAAACTAATGAATGGCCTTTAATCGCACCATATAGGAATTGAAACTTATTCCCGCTGTGTTTACTGGCGTTACGTCCATTTTCTTTAATCGCACCGTACAGGAATTGAAACTCATAAAAGATCAAACAGACCGTTTGTTTTTCGGATCCCTTTAATCGCACCATATAGAAATTGAAACGAGGTTGCCCGGGCGTTAAATGATGTTGATAAGTTTGCCTTTAATCGCACCATATAGGAATTGAAACTTCTTTATCTTATCTATTATCTCAAGCAAATTCTTACCTTTAGTCGCACCATACAGGAATTGAAACAAGACAGTTCATAGCCTGTAAAATACAGATGACAATCCTTTAATCGCACCATACAGGAATTGAAACAAGACACTGGTTAATAACAGAGCTAGGACACGAGGCCTTTAATCGCACCATACAGGAATTGAAACATCATTTCCATTGTTGGGATAAGGTATAAACCAAATCCTTTAATCGCACCATACAGGAATTGAAACTGCTGAACCTATAGCAATAGCTAATGTGCCCTCATCCCTTAATCGCACCAACAGGAATTGATCTTATTAGCAGTTATAAAGTTCCGTCATTTTCAGTTACCTTTAATCGCACCATACGGGAATTGAAACCATGCTTGTACAGCAAAGCGAGAAGTTACACATAACCTTTAATCGCACCATGTAGGAATTGAAACAGGGTAATCAGCTCCCTGACTTGAAGCGTATGTACCCTTTAATCGCACCATACAAGAATTGAAACCTTACTGGGAACCTGCTGATGATTGGCCAGCATATTGCCTTTGATCGTACCATACAGGAATTGAAACGTACGAAGTGCATAGTTCTTTACAATAAGCCTGTGACCTTTGATCGCACCATACAGGAATTGAAACACTTGTGCAAAAATTGCACAAGTTCGATAAAAAGGACCTTTAATCGCACCATACTGGAATTGAAACTTGATGTAGGTCATCCCGTTAGTGAAGGCATAATCTCCTTTAATCGTACCATACAGGAATTGAAACGTCCAATATGTAGATATCTCTACTAATGATATGATTCCTTTAATCGCACCATACAGGAATTTAAATAAAGATTACTAAGGTAATTCTTCTAAACCCTATCCCTACAGAGCTGTATCATTATGAATTAGAAGGAAATAACGCACACGATTTCCCAATTCCTCTTAGAGTTAAGATTAACTCCAAAACACCACTATCATCTTAAATATTATATACAATAACAGATTGATTTGCATCACCTTATTCTACATAAAAAGATCTCCAAAAGCACGAAACTATTGGAAATCTTTTAGTTAAAAAGCTAATTGCCCTTAGACCTTCTCTTTGCGATAAGCCAGATAAAAAACAACTGGTAAAATAGTAAATGACAGTACAAGACAGATCAGCAGTCCACCTACAATCATAATGGCAAGTGGTTTCTGGATTTCAGAACCCATACCTGTTGATAAAGCTGCGGGCAATAAACCCATTGACCCCATTAAAGCAATCATGACAACAGGTCTGATCCGGCTTCGGACACCATGTATAATGGAATCTTTCAACTTCATTTTATGTCTGAGGTTATCTCTGATAACACCAATAAGTACAATACCATCAATCGTAGCCACTCCAAATAAAATGATGAAACCGATACCTGCTGATATCCCAAAGATGGTGCCTGTGGCCCATAGTGAAATAAACCCTCCAATAAAGGCAAAAGGTAATGTGAGAGAAGCAATGGCTGTATCTTTTATATTTCCAAAATTGGCATACAGTAACAATAAAATCAGCACTAAAGAGATAGGAACTACTAAAGCTAACTGTTTAGCGGCACGCTCTTTACTTTCAAATTCCCCTGCCCACTCCATATGATTTTCTTTTGGTAGACTTACTTCTGCGGCTACTACCTGCTTCGCTTCAGCAATCGTACTTCCCAAGTCACGACCATCGATACTAAATCCGACACCGATATAGCGGCTATTGCCTTCACGATATATAAATGCAGGCCCCGTTTGATAATTGATACTCGCAATCTCCTGCAATGGGATATTCTGTCCGTTACTGGTCGGTATTAAAATTTGACCAATTTTAGTTGGGGTATCACGATAAGCTTCTTGAAAACGAAGGATGACATCAAACTGTCGATCACCTTCATAAAAAGTTGTCGCAGCCTGTCCTCCGATCGTCATTTCAATAACAGCCTGAACATCTCGAGTCTGAATCCCATATTTTGCCATCTTGGAATCGTGCAACTGTATTTTGAGTTCTGGCAGTCCGATATTCTTATACACATTGATATCGGCAATACCCTTAACTTTTGCAATAGATGTGGCTACTTATTGGCATATTTCTCTAAATCATAGAGATCATCACCAAAAATTTGATAACCAAAGAGCTCTTCACACCTGCGACATATTCCTCGACATTGTCTTGAATCGGTTGACTGAATCCAAATGTAATACCGGGATAATGATGCAATTTGGTACGCATTTCTTGAATAATATCTTCTTTAGATACTTTTCTTTTCCATTCGCCGGCATCTTTCAGTTGAACATTGAACTCAATATTGAAGAACCCCGTCGGATCTGTCCCATCATTTGGCCGACCTGTTTGCGTCAAAATAAAATCGATTTCTTCGCAATCTTTTTGCATTAAATCTTTCATTTCTGCGGTCAAACGGGTAGATTCTTTCAAATTGACACTATTGGGCAGTGTTGCACGGATGTAAATCGCTCCCTCATTGAGTTTGGGTAAAAATTCGGATCCATAGTGCATAAATTTGAAAAGACATAAAGCTAAAATACCTAAAAATAGACCTATGGTTGTTCTTTTATAACGGAATGCCACGGCATACATCCCGAAAATTGTTTTCTGAAAAAATCGGGTGATCACATTTTCTTTCTCGTCGATATTTTTGGTAAACAACAATTTACACATCGCTGGAACATAGGTCAAACTTAATATCAGAGAACCAAGTAAAGCATAACCCAACGTAAATGCTAAAGGAGTAAACATTTTTCCTTCCACTTTTTGAAAAGAAAAAATAGGCAGTAGTGCAACAATCAGAATAATCAATGCAAAGAAGATGTAAGAAGCTACACTACCAGCACTTTTCTTGATCACCCCTAGCTTACTCATTTTAGCAAAACGCTCGGGTCCTACTTTGTGTGATAACGTAGCCATGGCTACAAATACAGTCTCTACAATAACAAGCGTCCCTTCAAGCAATAAACCAAAATCTAAAGAACCCATAGATATTAGGTTGGCCGGCAGCCCTTGTATTTTCAGCATGATAATAGCAAACAGAAATGCAAGCGGAATGACCGAAGCAACTATAAAGGTTGACTTCCAATTGTAAAGAAAGATAAATACAATCAGTGAAACCAACAGAATACCTTCAACCAGATTTTTAGATACTGTTTTCACCGTATTGTCCACCAATTTGGTTCTGTCGATAACGGTTTCAATCTTTACATTATCAGGTAATGTCCGCTCATTAAGTTCTGTAATTTTTGCTCTCAGATTTTCAATAACAGCTGACGGGTTTTCTCCACGCAACATAACCACAATTCCTTCAACCATATCATTGTTCTCGTTATATCCTACCTGCCCCAGACGAGGTTTATGCGAAACAACGACTTCAGCAACATTTTTAATCAATATTGGCGTAGAACCGTTTAATTTGATTGTGATATTCCCAATATCTTCAATTTTATCCAATAGACCTACTCCACGTACTACATAAGCCTGACTTCCCTGTTCGATGACATCACCACCGACATTCACATTTGATTTCGATACAGCCTCATAGACATCTACTGGAGAAAGGTCGAAATTTTTGAGTTCTGTAGGATTAATTTTGATTTCATAAGTCTTCTCTTCACCACCAAAACTCACAACATCGGCAACTCCAGGTACAGAAAGCAACTCACGTTCAATTACCCAGTCCTGAATAGCAGTTACTTCTTTCAATGGAAGATCACTTTTAATCACATACCTAAAAATCTCTCCTGTTGCACCCGAAGGAGGTTCAATCTCAGCACTTGCTCCTTCGGGTAAATTGACCCCGCTTAATTTGTTGGAAACATATTGCTGTGCATAAAAATCATCAACTCCGTCTTCAAATTGCACCGTAACAACTGATAATCCAAATAAAGATATTGAACGAATGTTGGATTTATGCGGGATACTATTCATCACCTTTGATATAGGCAAAGTAACCAGCTTTTCCATCTCCTCTGCACTTCTTCCAGGCCATTGTGTAATAATACGGCCACGAGTACTCGTTACGTCGGGAAATGCTTCAATAGCTGTATGTCGTAGCGCATAGACACCTCCAAACAGCAATGCTAAGGTTGCAAAAAGAATAAAGGTTGTATTTCGCAACGAGAAGGTCACGATATTTTGAACTAACTTTTGCATACCTTAGGGATTTAACTGTTCAAATAATAACAAAGCGTTTTTACTGATGATCTGTTCGCCTTCATCAAATTTTTCTTGAACAAATGTATACTGCTCATTGGAAGAAATTGTCGTGATACGTTTTGTAGAAATAGCACAGTCATTTTTATAAATAACGACATATTCTTTATTGTTGTGAAAGACAATGGCGCCATTAGGAACAGCATAAGCTTGTGCACCTCCATTGGATTTATCAATAATGATATCGGCCGCTAAACCTGGCATCAATTGTAGATTTTGATTCTCCAGTACCACACGAGCTTTTAATACATGCTCATTGTCATCAAACACATGATATATTTTATCAATTTTTCCAGCATAAAAAATATCGGGCTGTGCGATGGTTTTTACCTTTACCGCATCACCTTCTTTGATGTATTTTAAATTGTTTGCATAAATATTAACCATCACCCAAACTTGCTTCAGATTAGAAATCGAAAAAGCGGATCCTGGTCTGTTGAAATACTTTGTCCAACACTTACCGCTTTTTGAATAATATAACCATTCTTAGGCGCTACAATTTCAAATGATCCCTGTCCTTTTGCGCGATACATTTTTAATATCTGCTGAACTTTATCCAATTCAATTTTTAAACTGGCTAATTCATGTTCACTGGTCAGAACCTCCGATCCTGCTACCATACCGTCCTGCAACAGTTCTTTTTTGGTCTGCAACTGCTTAGTCGCCATTACAATTTGATTTTGTAAATTACGCTGTTCCTGAAAGAGTTCCTGAACATGTGTCGATTTAATCGTCGCCAATATTTGTCCAGCTTTAACATAATCTCCCAATTCAAATCCAACACTTTCAACTGTACCTTCCAATAAACTTCTAAAGGCAACTAGATCATTTTCATTATAATCAATTTTACCAGAAAGCGATAATTGTTCCGTAATGGGTAATAAAGCGATCGGGCTTATGGTCGTTGTTTTTTTCATCTGTTCACTGAGACAGAATTTGGTGGTATCGGCTATACCTTCAGTTGTATTTGAAGTGGCATCGGCACTGCATCCCGATAGCAATTTCATAAAAATGACCATCGGTAAATATATAAGTTTGGTTTTCATCGTCATCTTTCTAAAATTTTTGTCCGGTTAAATATTGTAATTGCGCATGTGCCATTTGATAAGCTAAAGTCATATCAACAATACCCGTTTCGGTTTCCTGATAAGCTTCTATAAAATCAATAAACTCCAATAAAGTGATCTGTTTCTTCTGTAAATGTTTTTGGTAGTTAGCAATCATAGCTTTGCGTTCTTCCGAAGCAATATTTTTTGATTTTAATAAAGTAACTTCATATAGTGCAACTTGATACTGTAAATCTTTGAGCTGTCCTTTCAATTGACTCAGTAACACATTTCGTTGCGATTCAGCATGTTTTGCCATACTTTCGGCGGCTTTTATATTTCCCTTATTTCGGTTCCAAATAGGTAAGTCCATGCTAACTCCAGCACCTACAAAATCACGCATAATATTTCCACCACGATCATAACTTAATTGAAATGTTAGATTGGGCGTTCTTTCAGCTTTTTCGATCAAAAGCTGTTGCTTTGCCTTATCACGTTCGTTGATTTGTTTTTGATAACCAATATTTTGATCTAATAACTGATGCTCAATATCAAGGGGTATTTTTTGAGATAAATTTAACGGCACCTCAGATTGTTCAATTTGCAGATTTTCAATCGTTTCATTCTGAGTCAAAACTTTAATCTTTGTCAACCAATTATTTTTGTCGGCATAAAGTTCCACACGATCTTTTTCAAAATTGATAAGCGCAGCTTGAATACGGAGGTAATCAGATTTAGGAATATTATTGAGGTCGGATTGACGTTTATATTGATTTTCCAAATTCTGATAGAGATTTACAATGGAATCCACGAGCGACTCTTTTCGGGAGACAGCCATATAGCTCCAATATGCTTCATCTAACTCAAATTGTAATTCACGAAGTAATTCTTCATAATCAAGTAAAGCATCTTTCCTTTCTAATGATTTAAGACTGATTCTTTTTTTACGTTTTCCGGCAGTTTCAATCAGCTGTTCTAATTCTACCGCGACTTGCTGTTGTCGCCCGTATTTTCCAAACAGATAAGGTAAAGTCTCTGAGGTACCATTTTTCCAAAGATTGACTTCACTAATACTTAGAGTAGGATTAGACCATAATTTTTCCTGTACGACCAATGCATCTGAAGCAGCTATCTGATACTTTTGAGCAATAAGTTGTCCATTGTTCTGCAGAAGCATATCCTTCAATGCCTGTAACGAATACGTCTGTGCCCGCGATTGACCAACTGTCAATAGAAAAACACCTATAAACCAATATATCTTCACTATTTATTATTTTTAGCAAAGCTAGGCTTAGAAGATTAACAGGAATTTCGAAGTAGATTAGAATTTGATTAGAAATACAACGAGACGATTGTCCCTTTTGTACTAGAACTGATATCCATACGAATGTGATGGAGTTTAAAAATAACATTCGCTAACGATAGACCAATCCCTTTACCCGTATAACCATGTGCATTTTCACCTCTATAAAAATTTTCGGTCACGCGAATAAGTTCCTCTGGCAGAATACCTATTCCTTGGTCGATGATTTCAACAAGCAATTTACCACTATGGGATTTGAGATGAACAACGATAGGTTGATTATTGGAATACTTGACAGCATTTAAAATTATATTTTGAACAGCAAGCTGTAACAGCTTATCATTCGCATCGATTTTTAATATATCGGTATCTGCAACCTGGATATCAACACTGATCTGGGCACCATGTACTAAGGTAAGTTGCTCAATAATTTCCCAAAGTACTTCATCAATACGTATGATCTTAGTCTCAAAATTAGTCTTTGCGCCCGATAGAATCATCATATGATCGATCGTATCACGGAGATCTTCGGTATAACGTTTCAGCTGTAAATTGACGAGCTCATGCTCTTCGACAGTTCTAGGCTTTTGTTTACTCACTTCCAATGTCCCTAAAATCGCGGCAAGGGGTGTTCGCAATTCATGCGATACGTAATCGATAAAGTTTTTTTGAATAGAAAAGGTCTGGCTTAATTTTTCAACAAAGTGATTGTAGGTATCAACCAATTCCTGAACTTCTTGGTAGGATTTATTTAATACAATGGGTTCATTGAAATTTTGATTGTCTTTTTTCTTAATCTGACTGATCATCTTGAGGATCGGATCATAAGCAATATTTCCAAGAAACTGAGAGAAAATCAGGATCAAAATCAATCCAATTAGCGATACAGCCAATAAGATATGCAACAACAGTTTCATCTGATCTTGAAACTCGGCTGTTGACGCCCGTGTTACAATAACAAAATCACCTTCATTATCATGATAAAAAGTCCATTATAAAAAAAAGCATCTGTTTTAAGTTGTGCTTCATCCTGTTTACGTACCAAATCGAAAAAATCTGAAGAAACTGGAGCATCGTCCTCCATCAGTCCATCATAGCGTCTATTAAGGGAGTCCACAACCAGTATATTGCGTTTAGAAATATTCTTCTGAAGTTGATTTTTAATCGATTCATGTTCGATAAATGACACCTCGTCTTTCTCCAGATAAAATAGAGCAGATAAGAGGGTCTTACTCTCCAGATTCCGAAATTCCTGGCTTTCCATCTTAGTATAAAAAGACACATAGATGATCGTCGAGGCAATCAAAATAATCACTCCAAAGATGAAAGCTGCATATATAGAAAGTCGGTTCTTTAAATTCATTGTTCTAACTTAAATAGATACCCTACTCCTTTTACAGTAAAAATATATTTTTGATTTTTTTCTACCTTATTGCGAACATAAGAAATATAAACATCAACGACATTGGTCTGATTATCAAAATTGATTCCCCAAACCGCATTTAAAATCTGAATTCGGCTAACCGCTTTATTCTGATTTTCCACCAAGTACATCAAGAGTTTAAATTCTCGAGGTGATAATTCCACCTCCTGTCCCCCATCAAACACCTTATATTGATCTTTGTCGATCATGAGTGAACCGATCTGTATACATTGGCTTTTTTTAACGTCAAAGCCAATCTGACTACGACGGGTCAGTGCTTTAATCCGAGATAATAATTCATCAAAGTGAAATGGTTTGGTCAAGTAATCATCAGCCCCAATATCTAAAGAATCGACCTTATCTTGTACCGTGTTTAATGCACTCAACATTAAGACAGGTGCACGGCAATCTTTATAGCGCAAAGTACTGACCAGTTGTCTACCATCCATTCCCGGAAGCATAATATCAATAATCAAGAGATCCCATGCTATATTGAGGTAATTAGCAATGACTTCTTCTGCAGACCGACATAACGTAACCAAATAGCCGTTTTCTTCTAATCCTTTAATTAGAAAATCACTGATCCGTTTATCATCCTCCACAACTAATATCTGCATAGTAATTTACTTTAATTCACAAATTTAAAGAAAGGTTAGAGGAAATTAAACAGAAATATGAATATCTAATGAAATTCTAATCTAAAGAAGTAGCGGTGCAAATAGATTTATGATGCTAACAAGCAACCATCAGAAATCTATTTCATTATTTCAAGGGGCTTGTATCAATTTCCCAATTATCTGTTCTAAATGGCGCCATTGGAAGATTATTTTTAGTAAAATATTTCCGATTCCAGTGTTACTAAACTGATAGCGTACCGCTACAGGAGCCTTCACTTGTTTATTGGAGACAAGGAGTTGATTTCCTTTTATTTTAACTGTTGCAGGATAGAATACTTTATCCGCTCCAGCAATAAAAAGCTCCTTTGGTTGATCTCCTTTTAAAACTAATCCTGATGTAGCATAATCAAAGTCGAGGATAGCTTCTTTATCCTTTATTGTTAATGATTTAAACATCGGGCTTTTGTGCGCATCTTTCTTAAGACCATAGGTTTCTACTAAAGCAAGGTTTGCTAATCTTAGACCTACATCTTTTTTATTTGTAGGGTGAATGTTCAACGTATCTGTGACTAAATCTGAAATCACCACCATTCCTGTATTTTTTGTAGTAAGGTTTTTAGCCTGCGCTTCTCTCAATAAAGCTCCGACACCATGTCTTTCATAACGAAATGGTGCAATCTGTACATAATAAAATGGAAATTCTTTATTCCATGCCTTACGCCATGATCCAACCATGGTATTGATCAATTCCGTATAAGTAGATGCTGTCTCTTTATTACTTTCACCCTGATACCAGATTGTACCTGCTATTTTATAATTGACAAGTGGAGCAATCATGGCATTGTAAGCATATCCTGGCGATACAGGCCACCACGCTGTAGGTTTATTGTTAGTTGCCCCTTCTTTGAGAACCGTATTATTATTCACCAGCTCTTCGGGAGTCCACACTTCAGCTGGTGTACCGCCCCAATTGCTACCGATCAATCCAATTGGAACATCTAAATCTTCGTTGAGGTGTTTACCAAAATAATAACCTACTGCGCTAAAATTCTTTATGGCGTTACTGTCACAAACTGACCAATTACCTTCATTATTATCCTGTGGTGTTTGAGAAGTTGTTTTAGGGATATTAAACAATCGAATATTACGTGTGTTTAGTTGGGAAAACTCATCCTTTATACTTGTGATACCTTGATTGTATGACCACTCCATATTAGATTGACCGCTACAGACCCACACCTCTCCGATCAATATATTTTCAAGGACTATTTTATTATTTCCTTGAAGCGTAATACTGTAAGGTCCGCCTGCTTGTGGCGTCTGGATATCGATCTGCCATTTTGCATTTCCGTCGGCAACGTTTTCGCTAACCTTATTATCCCAAGAAGTAGTGATTTTAATCTTTTCACCCGGCTCTGCCCATCCCCATAGCTTAGTTGTGGATTTTTGTTGTAGGACCATATTACTCCCTAAAATATTAGGAATGACGAATTTTTGCCAGTCATGTCGCTGTGAAACAAGAAAGGATACCAACTAGCAAGTATTGTTTCAT
>NZ_ASZT02000141.1:0-13625 GCF_001006065.1 Sphingobacterium sp. IITKGP-BTPF85 | reverse complement strand
TTTTTCCAAGACTAACACCTGACAAAACAAGAGGATGATCTTCTGGAATAGAAGATGAATTTAAACGTGTTGAACGAGCATGGACATCAGATTGTACATGTAGTTTTATTATTTCTAATGTTTCTTCATTACTGTATGCATCTGTTGTTCTAACATCGACAACAAAATCGCAAGTTGCGGGAACAACATTATGTTGAACACCACACTGAATCATCGTCACGGACATTTTAATGGGTCCTAATTTATTTGATTCACGCTCAAACTGGTAGGATCTAAACCATTCAATATCTGCTAATGCCTTATATAAAGCATTTTCTCCCTCATCTCGTGCAGCATGGCCTGATATGCCATGAGCAGTGCAATCTAATACCATTAGGCCCTTTTCTGCGATCGCTAAATCCATTAAAGTTGGTTCTCCTACTATCGCAAAATCTAAAGCTCCTAAATCTGAAACAATTGATTCAATTCCACATTTACCGGAGATTTCCTCTTCAGCAGTAGCTGCTAAACAAAAATTATATTTTAAATCTTTGTCTTCATAAAAATGTAGAAAAGTTGCAATCAAAGAAACCAAACATCCACCTGCATCATTACTTCCTAATCCATAAAGCTTTCCATCTACTATATCTGGAGAAAATGGATCTCTTGTATAACCAGTATTTGGTTTTACAGTGTCATGATGTGAGTTCAACAGTATTGTAGGCTTATCGGTATTATACCATTTATTATAAACCCAAATATTATTTGCTTTTCTGTAGGGAACAATTCCTTTCGCAGTAAAGAATTGTGCTATTATCGTTGCAGTTTCTTCTTCCTTTTTACTAAAAGAAGGGGTACGTATTAAAGACGTTAATAAGGCTAAACTTTCTTCAAATAACTGAACTCGATTATTCATTGTAGAGGCCTCCAGCTTTTTGTGCAGACAATTTTATTCCTTTAATAAATGCGGAACTGAAACCATGGTGTTCCATTTCATTAAGCCCTGCAATAGTACACCCCTTAGGCGAAGTCACCTTATCAATTTCACTTTCAGGATGTGATTGAGTTTGCAATAATAAATCTGCGGCACCTTTTGCTGTCTGAACAGCCATTTTAAGAGCATCATGCGCATGAAAACCAATTTCTACTCCACCCTGTGAAGCTGCTCGTATAGCTCTCAAGAAAAAAGCAATACCACAAGCACATAATGCAGTAGCAGAAGTCATTAAATCTTCGTTAATAACCACAACTGCGCCCACCGTTTCAAACATAACTTCTACATCCTTCACAATATCTGAAGGTGCATTATCAGTTGCAATACATGTCATCGACTGACCAATTGCAATTGCTGTATTTGGCATTGCCCTTACGACCAATGCATTTACACCAAGCACTTCTTTTATATCAACGCAACTTACCCCAGATACAACAGATACAAAAACCTGATTAGAACCTTGAACTATCGGAGCTATTTCTTCCAAAACTTTTCGTAATTGTTGTGGTAAAATTGCAAAGACAATAATATCGGCATCTCTAACTGCTTCGATATTACTATCCGTAACAACAAAACCATCTTCCCTTTCTTGATTTAAGGCTTTAATATTACGTCTTGTTAAAGTGATTTGATCTGCATTACAAAACTGATTTTTTACTAATCCTTTTGCAAGAGACAAACCAATATTCCCTGTTCCGATAATGGTAATTCTTTTCATGATTAAAGTTCTATTTTAAGGTCAAACAAGTGCCAAATTGGCCCTGTTGGAATAAGTGCAAATTATTGGCATGACCAATATACACATTCCGAACACCTTTTTGTATAGCATCGAATGCATTTTGCAATTTTGGTACCATTCCATCATGAATAACACCGTCTTCCTTTAACTGTAAAAATTCGTCGGCACGGATTGAATTAATTACAGACTGTTCATCATTGATATCTTTAAGTACACCATTTTTTTCAAAACAATATACCAGAGATGTATCATATAATGATGACAGCCCAACAGCTAAAGCTGATGCGATCGTATCTGCATTGGTATTTAAAAGTTGTCCTAAACCATTATGAGTTATTGCAGAAAATACAGGAACAAATCCCGCTTCCAAAAATTTCTTAATAGAAGCAGTATTGACAGAATCGTGCAAAATATCCCCGACAAAGCCGTAATCAATATCTTTAACAGGTCGCTTTATTGCTTTAATTGTACCTCCATCCGCACCACTTAAACCAATAGCATCACATTGTAAAACTTGAAGCTTTGCAACAATATTTTTATTAGTTAAACCCGCGTACACCATTGTAACAACCCGCAACATTGCTTCATCTGTAATTCTTCTGCCTTCCACCATCTTAGCTTCAATTCCCAAATCTGTTGCAATACGTGTCGCAATCTTTCCTCCTCCATGCACTAAGATCTTTGCCAGGCAAAGCCGCAAATTTTTCCAAAAATGAGTCTAACAATACTTCATCATCGATAATATTGCCACCAATTTTTATAATATTAAGGCCACTATTTGACATCTTTCTCTCTAAATCTTCCAAAATAATTTATTTACAGACCTATTTATTTTTTTCTAAGCTTTCAAGCATACGTTTTAAAACAACCTGTGCAGCCCATACACGATTACCAGCTTCCTTAATGACTAAAGAATTTGGCCCATCAAGTACCTCTGCGGATAATTCTAAATCACGTCTTACTGGTAAACAATGCATAACCTTTGCGTCATTTGTTAACGCTAATTTCTCATTATCAATTAACCAATTTTCAAT
This sequence comes from Sphingobacterium sp. IITKGP-BTPF85, assembly GCF_001006065.1. Taxonomy (NCBI): domain Bacteria; kingdom Pseudomonadati; phylum Bacteroidota; class Sphingobacteriia; order Sphingobacteriales; family Sphingobacteriaceae; genus Sphingobacterium; species Sphingobacterium sp. IITKGP-BTPF85. The sequence continues at coordinate 10,879 of NZ_ASZT02000141.1, read as the reverse complement.
AACTGGATATACTTCACCATATTCCTCATAAGAAGACCAATTCTTTACATAAACAAAATCTGCATTTTTGAGACTCTGATCTAGATCATTTGAAATCTTCGCACCCTCAGTAAACTCTTCAGACAATTGATATCCCTCTGGATGCGCTATAGTGAAATCAACCAGGCCTTCAACCTGCGCTTGACACATCCACTCTGAAAAAGAATTTGGTACCGCTTGTGGCAAAGCTTTTACATGTGGTGCCCACGCTAAAACAACCTTTGGTTTTTCTGTGACTTTATATTCACTTATTGTTATAATATCAGTTAAACTCTGTAAAGGATGGCGGGTTGCACTTTCCAAAGACACAACTGGAACACCACAATATTCGATAAACTTATTAAATAAATCTTCAGAGTAATCCTCATCCCTATTTTTCAATTTAGGAAAAGAACGTAAGCCCAAAATATCACAATACTCACCCATTACCGCTGCGGCCTCACGGATATGTTCAACAGTAGTTCCGTTCATTACGACACCATCTTGAGTCTCCAATGCCCAGCCATCTTTATCCATATTCATAACCATGACATTCATTCCTAAATTCATAGCTGCTTTTTGAGTACTTAAACGTGTGCGCAAACTTGGGTTTAAAAATACCAGACCCAATGTTTTGTACTTGCCCAAACTTTCCAAAGTGTTAGGATTAGCTTTCAACTCCATTGCTTCTTTAACTATTTCAGAAACACTAGCAACATCTTTAACTGAAAAAAACTTTTTCATATATTTATCTTATTCAAAAAACTAACCTTCCAAAATTTCTGTAAAAGCCGTTAAAAATTGATCGGCCATTTCTTTTGTTGTATTTAATGCGGGCAATAAGCGTATTACAGTAGGCTTTGCTTCACCTGTAAATATTCTATGCTTTTCCAACAGATCTTTTCTTACATACGCTAATTCACTGGGTAAATCAATACCTATCATCAGTCCTCTTCCTCTTACTTCAGAAATTTGATTAAACTTGCGTAATTCTTCAATTAAATAAGATCCAACAGTAGCTGCATTTTGAATTAAACTATCCTGTTGAATAACTTCTAAGACAGCAACAGCGGCTGCACAAGCCAAATGATTTCCTCCAAAAGTAGTTCCCAACATACCGTATGTTGCCACAAATTTTGGAGCGATGCTAATTGCACCGATAGGAAAACCATTACCCATACCTTTTGCCATAGTATAAATATCAGCTTCTATCCCAGCATAATCATGAGAATAAAACAAACCAGAACGGCCATAACCACACTGTACTGAATCAGCGATAAATACAGAAGCATACTGGTCGCAGAGTGTGCGTATCAGACGAAGAAATGAAACAGACGCTTCCCTTATGCCACCAACACCCTGTATACCCTCAATAATCACCGATGAAATTTCCTCGCCATAATTTTTGAAAGCATTAGATAAAGCATCTTCATCATTAAAAGGTAAGAAAATGACGTTATCAGTCTCATTGACAGGAGCAATAATACTTGGATTATCAGTACAAGCTACTGCCAAAGATGTACGACCGTGAAATGCCTTTGAAAAAGCAATCACTTTTTTTCTTGAATTATAAAAAGAAGCCAACTTTAACGCATTTTCATTTGCCTCTGCACCTGAATTACATAAAAACAAATGATAATCCTCTTTCCCAGAAACTTTACCTAATAATCGAGCTAATTCACGCTGAATAGGAATCTCCACAGAATTCGAATAAAATCCAATTTGATTTAATTGTTCTGTGATACGTTGAACATAATGTGGATGCGAATGACCAATTGAAATCACAGCATGACCACCATATAAATCCAAGTAAGGATTTTCTTCGGCATCCCACACCGTTGAGCCTGTGCTCTTACAATATTGATTGGATTAATGGGATAAACGTTAAATAAGTCCATTGATAATGAATAAATAATTAAATGAGAAACATAAGTCCGATATGCATTGCAAATATAGCTAAGTCTTCCTAAAAATCCGTTAAAAATAAAAAAGCCTATCATTTTCATGATAGGCTTTACATCTAAAAAAGTTAAAGAACTATCTTTGTTTTCTTCTTCTGTAGACGCAGTAACATCCGTTTCAGCTGGAGCTTCTTCAGTTGTATCAGCTTTCTTCTTAGAAGAACCACGACGACGAGTTGCTTTTTTCTCAGTAGCAGCTTTAGAACCGTAAATTTCATTATAGTCTACCAATTCGATGAATGCCATTTCAGCATTATCACCTAAACGATTTTCCATTTTGATAATACGTGTATAACCACCTGGACGATTAGCTACTTTTTCCGAAATCTCACGGAACAAGATAGTAACAGCCTCTTTATCTTTTAAGTAAGCGAAAACAGTACGACGAGAGTGAGTCGTATCGTTTTTAGATTTAGTAATCAAAGGCTCAACATATTTACGTAACGCTTTTGCTTTTGCTAAAGTTGTTGTAATACGTTTATGTTTTACTAATGACGTTGCCATGTTAGCTAACATTGCCTTTCTATGGCTGTCAGTACGACCTAAGTGATTTACTTTTTTTCCGTGTCTCATTTTTAATTTAATTTTAATGTATATACCGTCTCTTCACAGAGGGAATTATATACAAGCCGCTTATTAATATATTAATCTTCGTCTAACTTATATTTAGACAAGTTCATTCCAAATGATAAACCTTTCGATTTAACCAATTCTTGGATTTCGCTTAATGATTTTTTACCGAAGTTTCTGAATTTCAACATATCTGCTACGTCATAAGTAACTAGTTCAGATAGTGAGCGAATATCAGCAGCTTTCAAACAGTTCAATGCGCGAACTGATAGATCTAAGTCAACTAATTCCATTTTCAAAATTTTACGCATATGTAAAATTTCTTCATCAACAACTTTAGTTTCCTCTTTAGTCTGAGACTCAAGAAGCATATTCTCATCAGAGAATAAGATAAAGTGTTGAATTAAGATTTTAGCAGCCTCTTTTAAAGCTTCTTCTGGATGAATCGAACCATCTGTAGAAATATCTAACAACAATTTCTCGTAGTCAGTTTTTTGTTCTACACGGTAGTTCTCAATGGTAAATTTAACATTCTTAATCGGAGTAAAGATCGAATCAATCGCGATTAATCCTACAGGACCATCAACGACTTTATTCTCATCAGCATTTACATAACCACGACCTTTAGCTACGCTCAATTCTACTTCAATTGTAACCGAGCTATCCATGTTACAGATAACCAAATCAGGATTTAATACTGTAAGTTGTTTGAGAATTTTGTGATATCACCAGCTGAGAATTGCTCTTGACCATTGATTACTACAAATATCTTTTCGCTATCACCTTGATCACCAGTTTTTTGAAAACGAACTTGTTTCAAATTCAAAATGATCTCCGTAACGTCTTCAACTACACCTTTGATAGTTGAAAATTCGTGCGAAACGCCTGAAAACCTTATCGACGTAATTGCATATCCTTCTAATGAGGACAATAAAATACGGCGCAAAGCATTACCAATGGTTACACCAAAACCAGGCTCCAATGGACGAAATTCGAACGTACCATCAAAATCTGTAGATTTTTGCATGATAACTTTATCCGGTCTTTGAAATGCTAAAATTGCCATTTATTTCTTTTTAAAGTTTTTGTAATAATACTTGCAATACAATAGAATATGCATAATCCATAATGGACTATGCATATTGCTACTTTATTTATTATTTAGAGTATAACTCTACGATTAAGTTCTCTTTGATATTCTCAGGAATGTCAGATCTCTCAGGGAAACTTAAGAAAGTACCTGTAAGTTCTTTTGCATTCCACTCCAACCATGAGTATTTGTTGATGATTCTACCAGCAACTGAATCAGTGATTGTTTCAAGAGTTTGAGAACGCTCACGAACAGCGATTACATCACCTGGACGTAAGCTATATGATGGAATGTTAACTAATTCTCCGTTAACAGTAATGTGTTTGTGCGATACTAACTGACGTGCAGCAGAACGAGTAGGGGCAATACCTAAACGGTATACCGTGTTATCTAAACGAGCTTCTAATAATTTCAAGAAGATCTCCCCTGTAATACCTTGTTTTGAGGCAGCTTTAACAAACAAATTAGCGAATTGACGCTCTAACACCCCGTAAGTGTATTTTGCTTTTTGCTTTTCTAACAACTGAATAGCATATTCAGATTGTTTACCTCTGCGTTTAGATGCTCCATGTTGTCCAGGAGGATAATTCTTTTTTTCTAACGCTTTATCTGGGCCGAAAATCGGCTCTCTAAATTTACGGGCAATTTTGGACTTAGGTCCTGTATATCTAGCCATTTTTTTTCTCTTAAAGTATCTATTAGCCTTTAGCTAATGAATCTTATCTTTAACCTAATTAAACTCTTCTACGTTTTGGAGGACGACAACCGTTGTGAGGAAGTGGTGTGATATCTTTGATAGTAGTCACATCGATTCCAACAGTTTGTAATGTTCTGATAGCCGACTCACGTCCAGCACCAGGTCCTTTTACGAATACTTCTACTTTGCGTAGACCTAGATCGTATGCAACTTTTCCACAGTCATTTGCTGCTTGTCCTGCCGCGTACGGTGTATTCTTTTTAGACCCTCTAAAACCCATTTTCCCAGCACTTGACCAAGAAATAGTTTGACCTTGATTATTAGTCAAAGTTACAATGATATTATTAAACGTAGCATTGATGTGTGCTTGACCAACAGGCTCAATAACAACAATACGTTTTTTTGCAGCTTTTTTAGTTTTAGCCATTTCTTAATTTTTATTTAGTAGCCTTTTTCTTGTTTGCAACTGTCTTACGTTTACCCTTACGAGTACGAGAGTTGTTTTTAGTGCGTTGACCACGAACTGGTAAATGCTTACGGTGACGTAATCCACGGTAACAACCGATATCCATTAAACGTTTAATGTTTAATTGAATTTCAGAACGTAAAGCACCTTCCACTTTAATCTCATCAGAAATCAAAGTACGAATTGCTGCTAACTGATCATCATTCCAATCTTGAACTTTAATGTCATGACTGATTTCCGCCTTATCTAAGATAAGCTCTGCTGTTGTACGACCGATACCAAAAATGTAGGTAAGGCCGATAACACCCCTTTTGTTTTAGGTAAGTCAATACCTGCTATCCTTGCCATATATGTTTAGCGATTATTTTTAAATAATTAACCCTGACGTTGTTTGTACTTAGGGTTCTTTTTGTTGATTACAAAAACTTTTCCTTTGCGACGAATGATCTTACAATCAGCGCTACGTTTTTTTATTGATGCTCTTACTTTCATGATTTTAATATTTTCAAAAGCTTGCACTATCAGACTACCAATCCGTTATTTATAACGGTATGTGATACGTCCTTTAGTCAAATCATAAGGAGACATTTCTAATTTAACTTTATCCCCAGGCAAAATTTTGATATAGTGCATACGCATTTTACCAGAAATATGAGCAATGATTTCATGCCCATTTTCCAATTCCACCCTAAACATAGCATTAGAAAGTGCCTCTCTAATTATTCCATCTTGTTCAATTGAGGCTTGTTTAGCCATATATTCTTGATTATTATTTTGTTAAATAGCCTGCAAACAGGAGTGCAAAGATATATAAAATAATTGAAAATCAACTATTTTTCACCTAAAACTTTCTCTACATGTTCAAATGTCAACAGCACATCGGGTTCACCTTTTCGAATAGCGACCATTTGCTCGAAGTGCGCCGACAGTTTACCATCAACAGTACTTACTGTCCATCCGTCATCCCAAAACTTCACGCCTGCCTTTCCTGCGTTGATCATTGGTTCAATACAAATAACTAAACCAGACTCTAGCTTAGCACCAGCACCACGTTTACCGTAGTTTGGCACCTCAGGTTTTCATGTAAATGAAAACCGACACCATGTCCAACTAATTCTCGTACAATACCAAAACCATATTTAGAAACATGTTCCTGTATAGCTGCACCGATATCTCCAACACGTTTTCCAGCTACAGCTTGCTCTATGCCTTTGTACATAGATTCTTTTGTTACATCAAGTAACAGCTGCGCCTCTTCAGTAACATTACCCACACCAAAAGTGTAGCTGAATCACTAATAAAACCGTTTAGATTTACGCCACCGTCAACAGAAACAAGATCTCCATCTTTGATTATATAATCACTTGGAAATCCATGAACGATCTGATCGTTAACAGAAATACAAAGTGAGTATGGAAATCCATGATAATTAAGGAACGCAGGCGTACCACCATTATCATGGATAAACTCGTAAGCTAACTTATCAAGAGATAAGGTGGTGATGCCAGGTTTAATAACCTTAGCAACTTCACCAAGCAATTGCGAAAGTACATTTGCAGACAAACGCACTTGCTCTATTTCTTCCTCTGATTTATAATATACTTTAGACATCTAAAGAATTTAAATTGCCGACTGATCTACACCCTCAACTGACGCAGGAGTTCTTCCTTTTATACGTCCAGTTTTCATTAATCCGTCATAGTGACGCATCAATAAGTGGCTTTCAATTTGTTGCAAAGTATCCAACACAACACCTACCAAAATCAATAAGGACGTACCTCCGTAGAAATGCGCAAATTGATTATTAATACCGAATAAACTTGCAATAGCAGGTAATATAGCAATAATCGCAAGGAAAATTGCTCCCGGGAATGTGATATTTGAAATCACACGATCAATAAAGTTACTTGTTTCTAGACCTGGTTTGATACCTGGAACAAATCCACCATTTTTCTTCATATCATCAGACATCTGCTGAGGATTAACCATAATTGCTGTATAGAAAAATGTAAATGCTATAATCAAAATAGCAAAAGTTACATTATAAGCAACAGATGTATAGTTACTCAACGATGTTAAGAAATCAGACTGAAGATTAGGGAAAAATTGACCCAGACTCATTGGCACAAACATAATCGCTTGCGCGAAAATGATTGGCATTACACCAGCAGCATTAACCTTTAATGGTATATACTGTCTTACTCCACCCACTTGTTTGTTTCCAACAATCTTCTTTGCATATTGAACAGGAATCTTACGAACACCTTGTACAATTAAAATTGTAAATACAACTACAAAGAACAAAGCTAAAAACTCCAATAATAATGGAATTGGTCCACCACCACCTTTACTCATACGTGATACCCACTCCGCAGTAATACCACTTGGCAATTGTGCGATAATACCAGTCATAATGATCAAGGAAATACCATTACCAATACCTTTATCAGTAATCTTTTCTCCTAGCCACATTACAAACAAAGTACCCGCTGTCAAAACTATTGCAGTAAGAATAGTGAACATAGGATCTGCTAATGTTTTCGCAGCAGGCTCAATTTGAGTTCTAACATACGCAAACGCTTGAAGCAAAGTAATCGCTAACGTTAGATAGCGCGTAATTTGATTCATTTTAGTACGACCACTTTCACCCTCTTTCTGCATTTTTTGGAAATAAGGAACCGCGATGCCCAGTAACTGAACAACAATGGATGCCGAGATATAAGGCATTACACCCAATGCAAAGATAGCTGAGCGAGAGAATGACCCCCCTGCAAACATATCTAGCAATCCAAGTAATCCTTCTTTTTGACCGGAAGCCAAAGCTTGAGGATTAACTCCAGGTAATACAATATGACATCCAATACGGTAAATCAGAAGAAATAGCAACGTATTCAAAATACGTGTACGTAAATCGTCTATTTTCCAAATATTGGTTAAGGTTGTGATTAGTTTCTTCATTTATTAAAGTTTAACAATAGAACCGCCTGCTGCTTCAATAGCTGCTTGAGCAGAAGCCGAGAACGCATGTGCTGTAACTTCAACTTTTGCTTTCAACTCACCACGACCCAAGATCTTAACTTTATCTTTCTTAGCTACTAATCCATGAGCAACTAATTCTTCCAAAGTTACAGTAGTCAAATTATGCTTCTCAACTAATTCTTGCAAAGCATCTAAGTTTACACCATTATACTCTACGCGGTTTAAGTTTTTGAAACCAAATTTAGGCACACGACGTTGCAAAGGCATTTGACCACCTTCAAAACCGATCTTTGTACTATGACCTGAACGAGAACCTGCTCCTTTGTGACCACGTGTAGAAGTACCACCGCGACCAGAACCTGTACCACGACCAATACGTTTACGATTTTTTACGGAACCTTTTGCAGGTCTTAAATTACTTAAGTTCATTTTAAAACTAAATTGTGTTAGGCCTTCGCTTTCACTAAACAGGTCCTAACTATTAAAAAATTGATTGATAGCAAGTAATGGAAAAGACCCTAAAGCCCTTTCCATATGCTAATATTAAATAGTGCTGATAGCTACTAAGTGATTCACTTTTCTCACCATACCAATGATAGCAGGTGTAGCTTCAACTTCTACTGAGTGATTGATTCTTTTCAATCCTAATGCCTCAATAGTTTTCTTTTGGCGCTCGCTTCTGTCGATAACGCTCTTTATCTGGGTGATTTTAATTTTTGCCATGATAATTAACCGTTAAATACTTTGTTTAAATCGACACCGCGGTGCTGCGCTACTGTGTACGCATCACGCATATTAGCTAAAGCGTCAATAGTTGCCTTTACCACGTTGTGTGGGTTAGATGAACCTAATGACTTTGCTAATACGTCTTTAATACCTGCAGATTCTAATACGGCACGCATTGCACCACCTGCTAAAACTCCTGTACCTGCGATTGCTGGTTTAATCAAAACTGAACCACCTGAATATTTACCATATTGAGCGTGAGGAACAGTACCTTTGATAATAGGAACTTTAACTAAGTTTTTCTTAGCGTCATCAATTCCTTTCGTAATTGCTTCAGTAACCTCTTTCGCTTTACCTAAACCGAAACCAACGATGCCGTTTCATCACCTACAACCACGATTGCAGAGAAACTGAAAGTACGACCACCTTTAGTAACTTTAGCTACACGTTGGATACTTACTAAGCGATCTTTTAATTCAATCTCGCTTGATTTTACTCTTTTTATATTGCTTAATGCCATTTCTTCTATGATTAAAAGTCTAAACCGCCTTCGCGAGCACCTTCAGCCAAAGATTTGATACGGCCATGGTATAAGTACCCATTACGGTCAAAAACTACTTTACTAATTCCAGCTGCAACTGCTTTTTCTGCAACCAATTTACCTACTGCTTTTGACTGCTCAACTTTGTTGCCTGAAGCAGCAAAATCTTTTGAAGTGCTAGAAGCTGACACTAATGTCTTTCCTGCAACATCATCAATAATCTGAGCGTAGATACCTTTATTACTTCTAAAAACTGACAAGCGTGGACGCTCTGTTGATCCAGCCAGGTGTTTTCTGATTCCTTTTTTGATTCTCTCTCTACGAGATGCTTTATGTCCTGCCATGGTTATTATTTTTTAGCTGATTTACCTGCTTTTCTTCTTAATACTTCACCTACAAACTTAATACCTTTACCTTTGTATGGCTCTGGCTTACGGAAACCGCGGATTTTCGCTGCAATTTGACCGATTAATTGTTTGTCGATAGATTCTAAAGTGATAGTAGGATTTTTACCTTTATCTGCAGTAGTTGTTGCTGTAATTTCCTTTGGCAACATAAATACAATCTGGTGAGAGAAACCTAAAGTTAACTCTAATACATTACCAGTACATGCTGCACGGTAACCTACACCGACTAATTCTTGAGTAGTTTTGTATCCTTCAGTTACACCGACAACCATGTTGCTCAACAGAGAGCGGTATAATCCGTGTAATGCTTTGTGTCTTTTTTGATCTGTAGCACGAGTTACAACGATGTTACCATCTTCTTGAGCAACTGTAATGTCACGATCAACTTGTTGTGTTAATTCACCTTTAGGGCCCTTTACCGTAACTAAATTCTTGTCAGATACAGTCACCGTTACACCAGCAGGTATAGCGATAGGCGCTTTTCCAATTCTTGACATTTCTTTGTGATTTTCCTAGATTAATAAACGTAACATAAAACTTCACCGCCAACATTTTGTAAGCGAGCTTCTTTGTCTGTCATAACTCCTTTAGAAGTTGACAAAACAGCGATACCCAAACCATTCAAAACACGAGGCATAGTCTCAACACTTGCATACTTCTTAAACCAGGTTTACTCACACGTGTCAACGTACGAATAGCCGAGATCTTGCTAATAGGATTGTATTTCAAAGCAATTTTAATTGTGCCTTGAACTCCAGTCTCTTCAAATTTGTAATTAGCAATGTAACCTTTATCAAAAAGAACTTTAGTAATTTCTTTTTTAAGGTTCGATGCAGGAATTTCAACAACCCTGTGGTTGGCCTTAATGGCATTCCTTACTCGTGTAAGGTAATCCGCTATTGGATCTGTATTCATTATATATAAAATTGTGACAACGGTTTCCTTCCCAACCTTTGGGACAGACCTTTTATCGATTAATAAATTTTAACGTAAAAAACCCTAGCAAATCTTATATAAGATTTGCTGGGGCAAAATTACTTATTTTTTTGATATTACCAAGAAGCTTTTTTAACCCCCGGGATCTTACCGTCTAACGCCATCTCACGGAATGTAACACGAGAGATACCGAATTGACGCATATATCCTTTAGGACGTCCTGTTAATTTACAACGGTTGTGTAAACGAACTGGAGAAGCATTCTTAGGTAATTTATCTAATGCAGCATAATCACCAGCAGCTTTTAACGCAGCACGTTTGTCAGCAAATTTAGCTACTAATTTAGCGCGTTTTACTTCGCGAGCTTTTAATCCTTCCTTAGCCATTGTTATTAGTATTTTGATTTTTAAATGGTAAACCGAATTGTTTCAACAATTCTAAAGCCTCAACATCGTTTCCTGCGCTAGTCACGAAAGTGATGTCCATCC
>NZ_ASZT02000140.1:0-13690 GCF_001006065.1 Sphingobacterium sp. IITKGP-BTPF85 | reverse complement strand
TGTCGGTTCTGTATCAGATAACTTTGATGAACAGTATCGAGCAGAAATATTCAGCTGAATTCGTAGTAGATAATGAAAAGGTAGCAGCAGAAAGCAAAGCCTTTCAGCAAATACCGCAAATCTTATCTTTTGTAAATGAGCAGGGCGAGGATAAAATGAAGCAGGAAATTGAAAGTAATTACAAGCAGATAAAAGCAGACATCCTGAATATTGTTGTAAGTGAAATGGAGCGTATCAAGAACGACCCTGATTTACAGCATTTGGTACAAGAGTGATGATTAAGTTCACTGTAATTCTATTAAATCTTCAAAAGTCGAAGTAAGAATTTTAAATCGTAAATTTGCTAATGAATTAATAGAATATGGACAGCAAAAAGTTATGACGACACTCTTTATTAAAAATATGGTTTGCAACCGCTGCATCCTGGTTGTGCGAAATGAATTGGATAAACTCGGTTTGGAGATTGAAAATATTAAACTGGGAGAGGTTATCCTAATCAACGAGCTAACCTCTAAAAAAAGGATGCTTTGGTAGCAGCGTTAGATCCTTTAGGTTTTGAAGTTATTGATGATAAAAAGTGCAGGATTATAGAGAGGATAAAAAACATCATTATCGAGCTTGTGCACAATCGGGATAGCGACATCAAAACCAACCTTTCGGATGTATTAAGCAATAAATTGCATCACGATTATAATTACCTTTCAAATCTGTTTTCAGAAGTAGAGGGTACTACCATCGAAAAATATTTTATTGCCCAGAAGATTGAAAAGGTAAAAGAGCTTTTGGTGTATGATGAATTGTCTTTGAGTGAAATTGCTTTCCGTCTGAATTATTCAAGCGTTGCTTATCTAAGCAACCAATTCAAAAAGGTAACTGGGCTAACACCAAGCCATTTCAAACAGATTAAAGAAGATAAAAGAAAGCCTTTGGATGAGGTTAAGTAAATCTTACAAATCTCTTTCAAAATTCCACAATAACACCAACCTAAATAATTGCCAACTTTGTATTGTAAATTAATACAAGCAGAATATGGTAAACAATAATAGAGAAATAATTTATATTCCCTTAGAAGACGTAGAGAGCGAACACTGTGCATTAATTGTTGAAAAAGGATTAGCAGAAGTTAAAGGTCTCGAGAGCCATAAGGTAGAATTGAATAATCGCAGGGCTGCTATTACCGTCAGCGATAACGAGGTAGTAGGCGAAGCCGTAAAGGCAATCAAAGATTTAGGCTACGGCGTTCCCACCGTCAAAAAAACTACCCCGTATTGGGAATGACCTGTGCATCTTGTGCAGGAAGTGCCGAGAGTATGGCAAAATACACTCCGGGCGTAGTAAATGCCGAAGTGAATTACGGTACAGGAAACCTCAACGTTGAGTTCCTGCCGAATATAACCAGTTCCGAGCAAATCAGGAAAGCGGTACAGGATGGTGGTTATGACCTGTTGCTCGAAGAAGAGAACAAGCAGCAGGAAACATTGGAAGCTATCCACGCCGAAAAATTCAGAAAACTTAAAAACAAAACCATTTGGGCGGTAATCCTATCGCTTCCGGTAGTCATTATCGGTATGTTCTTTATGGATATGCCTTACGGTAATGAAATAATGTGGGCTTTCTCCACTCCAGTAGTTTTATGGTTTGGTAAAGATTTTTTCATCAATGCGTGGAAACAAGCGAAACACCGTTCTGCCAATATGGACACACTTGTCGCATTGAGTACAGGTATCGCCTATATATTCAGTGTATTCAATATGCTGTTTATGGACTTTTGGCATCAGAGAGGTTTACACGCCCACGTGTATTTTGAAGCCGCAGCCGTAATCGTTGCTTTTATTCTATTGGGTAAACTATTGGAAGAAAAAGCCAAAGGCAATACCTCATCAGCCATTAAAAAACTGATGGGTTTGCAGCCGAAAACCGTTATCGTAATAGAAGCGGACGGAACGGAAAGACAAAAAGCCATCGAAGATGTAAATGCAGGCGATATTATTATGGTTAAGCCGGGCGAAAAAATTGCGGTGGACGGAATGGTAACATCGGGCAATTCGTATGTTGATGAGAGTATGTTAAGTGGTGAACCTGTTCCAGTGTTGAAAAAAGAAAACGAAAAAGTATTTGCAGGAACAATTAACCAAAAAGGGAGTTTCCTGTTCAAAGCCGTTAAGGTAGGCAAAGAAACGATGCTTGCCCAAATCATCAAAATGGTGCAGGACGCACAGGGCAGTAAAGCACCCGTACAAAAACTGGTCGATAAGATTGCAGGTATTTTTGTTCCTGTTGTGATGAGTATCGCCGTTCTTACATTTATACTTTGGTTTATTTTGGGTGGTGATAATGGTGTGGTACAGGGGTTGTTAGCCGCAGTTACCGTATTGGTTATAGCTTGTCCTTGTGCTTTAGGTTTAGCGACCCCAACCGCTATTATGGTTGGTGTGGGTAAAGGTGCAGAAAGCGGTATTCTGATTAAAGATGCTGAAAGCCTTGAATTAGCGAAAAAAGTTAATGCTATCGTGTTAGACAAAACAGGTACAATTACAGAGGGAAGACCGGAGGTAACAGGTATTGAATGGCTGAACAGCGATGATGCAACAAAGGATATTCTATTGAGCTTAGAAAAGCAATCAGAACACCCTTTGGCAGAAGCCGTAGTGAAAAACCTGCAAGGTGCTTCTACAACTACTTTGACCAACTTCCAAAGTATCACTGGTAAAGGAGCAAAAGCCGACCACAATAACGAAACTTACTATGTAGGTAACAAAAAGCTGTTAGCAGAGAACAAGATCCGCATTGCCGAGCAACTGCAAAAGCAAGCTGACGAATGGGGCAAACAGTCCAAAACCGTGATTTGGTTTGCGAACAGCAAACAAGCTCTTGCGGTAGTAGCTATTTCTGATAAAATCAAAGAAACGTCGGTACAGGCAATCAAAGAAATGCAGGATATGGGTATTGACCTGTATATGCTTACAGGCGATAACGAAGCGACAGCCGAAGCGATTGCATCGCAGACAGGTATTAAGCATTATAAAGCAGAAGTATTGCCACAGCACAAAGCCGACTTTGTGAAAGAACTGCAAGCACAAGGCAAAGTGGTAGCAATGGTCGGCGACGGTATCAACGACAGTACGGCTCTTGCGACCGCAGACGTAAGTATCGCAATGGGTAAAGGGTCGGATATTGCAATGGACGTAGCGAAAATGACTATCATTTCATCAGACCTTACCAAAATACCACAGGCGATTAGATTGTCAAAACAGACCGTTGCGACTATCAAACAAAACCTGTTCTGGGCGTTCATTTACAACCTTATCGGCATTCCGATTGCCGCAGGTATTCTTTACCCAATCAACGGTTTCTTATTAAATCCAATGATTGCGGGTGCAGCAATGGCATTGAGCAGCGTTAGTGTGGTAAGTAACAGTCTTCGATTGAAATGGAAGAAGTAAAACAGTAAATCTCACAAATCAAACAAGAAATTACACAACAATACTCAACAGAAGAGTACGGAAATTTGTATTATCAGATAACTCTAAAATTTGTAAGCAATGGAAAATAAACAATTTCAATTTAAGACGAACATCAATTGTGGTGGATGTTTAGCATCTGTGAAACCTCATTTGGATAATGCCGATGGCATTTGCCACTGGGAAGTTGACACCTCCAATAAGGACAAGGTACTTACGGTGAAGTCAGAGGGCATTACCGAGCAGGAGGTAATATCGACTGTACAAAAAGCAGGCTTTAAAATTGAACCTTTGGAAGCCTAAGCCAACAATTGTTTGAAATGCCCTTTTTTCTACAAAATTTCCATTATGTGAGGTTGCCGAAAAAGGGCATTTTATCACTTCTGAAAAAAGACTGATAGTTTAATGTCTTGATAACACTTTTAGTTTAAATAGCAAAAAAACGTAAAGCGATATAAAAAACCAATCTTATTTGTAACTTTGTTGTGTTGAAAAATTTTAGCATACATATAAGCATTTTGACATTATTCTGTCTGGTATTCTTTATGATGCCAAGTCAGAGCTATGCCTGTTCCAAGAATTCAAAGAAAACCGAGCAATCTTCATGCTCAAAGGAGAAAACCAAAAAATCAGAACATAAAAAAGGTTGTAAGGACAAATCCTGTAAAAAATGTAATAATGATAACTGCGGGGGCGGTTGCACACATAACTCTTGTAGATGTGGGGCTTCAACCACATCCCTAAGTGTTCCTCCCATAATAGATTTAAAGGCAGAAAATCACTTCACAGCAACAATAAAGCAAAAATTCGGTTTTAAAGAAGCCTACTATTCCTCGGGCTTTTTCTCCATTTGGCTACCACCTAAAATAAGCTAATACTATGGCATGATAGCATAGGTGTGTCTTGTCAAAAGCTATTCAGGCTTTTGTAAATCCCTTATTTAATATTATTATTTTAAAATTCAAACAGAAATGGGATTGATAACCCATTTCTTAAAATGTAATCATTATGAAATCATTATCAAAAATAGTGATGGTAATCGCTGTATTACTGTCCTCAATAAACGTTTTCGCACAAATAAAGAATGCGAAAACAGAAACCGTAAAGATTTACGGTAATTGTGGCATGTGTAAAACCACAATCGAAAAAGCAGGTAACGTAAAAAAGGAAGCCAGTGTGGAATGGAACAAAGACACCAAAACGGCTACGCTCACCTACGACAGTGACAAAACAAATCAAGATGAAATTCTGAAACGTATCGCTTTGGCTGGTTATGATAGTGAGAAATTCCGTGCGCCGGATGACGTATATGCGAAACTTGCCGAATGTTGCCAGTACGATAGACCTATAAAGACGGTTGCTAAAAACAAAGATGCGGGAATGAATATGAGTGCTGGACATGGCGACCACAACCATAGCGAAATGACAGCATCCGCTAACAAAGGAACGGCTCAAAACCAATCACAGCTAAAGGCTGTATTTGACAACTACTTTTCAGTGAAAGATGCTTTGATAAAAACCGATGCGGCGACCGCATCTGCCAAAGCCGCTGAATTGGCTGCATCCCTTAAAGCAGTCGATATGAATAAGCTATCGGCAGAGGAACATACGGCTTGGATGAAAGTGATGCAGGACTTGACGGCCAATGCGGAAAGCATTTCAAAATCAAAAGATGTTGCAAAACAAAGAAGTGCTTTTGCGGCACTTTCGGGAAGCATCTACACACTGGCCAAAGTGTCTAAACAGGATACTCCCGTTTATTACCAGCACTGCCCTATGTACAATGGAGGTAAGGGAGCCAATTGGCTAAGTAAAGAGAATGCTGTTAAAAACCCATATTACGGCTCACAGATGCTTACCTGCGGCAGTACGGTCGAAACCATTAAATAACAGGTCTGAAAGCTATGGTACAGTACAATGACATGGTGCAGGCGCTTAAAGACCTAAGACAGCGTGGATACAGTATGGACTTTAGTCTGTTGCCGGACTGCCTGTACTGTGCGTCAAGGAGCCTGAAACTAAAACCGGAGGATTTTACGGTTAGGGAAACCCATAGGTTTGAAAGCCTCGACAGCAGTCCTGATAACAATGCCGTGATTTATGCCATATCGTCCAATGATGGTAAGAATAAAGGCGTACTTGTGGATGCCTATGGTGCTTATGCCGAAGAAATGACCCATGAGATGGCAAAAAAATTAAGTGCAACATAACTTTTAAAACCCCTTATTATGAAAAAATACACGTGTCCCATGCACCCGCAGGTGCTAAAAGACGAACCAGGCAAATGCCCGCTTTGTGGCATGGCACTGGTTCCCGTTGGCGGTAGCTCAGTTTCTCATGTACAAAAATCAGGACATGGGCATTCCGGGCATTCTCATCATAACCAAGCCAGAGATAGCTTTAACAAACATGAGGGGCATCATACAGGCGATTTTCTCGCTCGTTTTTGGATAAGCCTCGTCATTACAATCCCTATCCTGCTCCTGTCACACATGATACAGCAATGGTTGGGTTTCAGCCTTGCTTTCAATGGAGATAAATATGTGCTGCTGGCATTGGGTACAGTGATTTATAGCTATGGAGGCTTGCCGTTCCTAAAGGGAATGATTGGCGAGGTGAACGCCAAAGCCATAGGATGATGACACTTGTTGCTATCGCTATATCCGTAGCCTATGTCTATTCCGTAGCCGTTGTATTTGGCTTGCAGGGCATGGACTTCTTTTGGGAACTGGCTACGCTTATCGACATCATGCTGTTAGGGCATTGGCTGGAAATGCGTTCCCAAATGGCTGCTTCACGGGCTTTGCAATCATTGGTTGCTTTGCTGCCTAACGATGTCACGGTGGAGCGAAACGGAGAAGCGGTAAAAATAAAGCTTGAAGACCTGCAAAGCGGTGAAACGGCTATCATAAAACCGGGTGAAAAAATTCCAGCCGATGGATTGGTACTGGAGGGGCTTTCGTATATCAACGAGAGCATGCTTACCGGAGAAAGTATTCCCGTGAAAAAGGAAAAGGACGGAAAGGTCATCGCAGGCTCTATCAATGGCGATGGTGCGCTGAAAGTTAAGGTAACAGCCGTTGGAAAAGACAGCTACCTGAACAGGGTTATCAATCTTGTGCAGGAGGCACAAGCTACTAAGTCCAATACGCAAAACCTTGCGGACAAAGTTGCCAAATGGCTCACCTTTATTGCCATTGCCGTTGGCATAGGCACATTTGCCTATTGGTATGCAAGCAGTGGAGATATTGCCTTTGCGCTTGAAAGAATGGTGACGGTAATGGTAACGGCCTGCCCGCACGCATTGGGCGTGGCTATCCCGTTGGTGGTCGCCATTTCCACAACGCTATCGGCGACCAATGGTCTGCTCATCCGCAACCGCACAGCATTTGAAACCACCCGAAAACTTTCCACTGTCATTTTTGATAAGACCGGAACGCTCACCAAAGGTTCCCATGCCGTAGAAAAGGTTATACCGTTAACAGACGAATATAATGCCGATGAGGTTATCCAGTATGCTGCCGCAGTACAGCAAAATTCGGAACACCATATCGCCAAAGGCATTATGGCTACATTGAAAGAAAAGAGCCTTGCCTTATGGAAGTCTGAAAACTTCAGCTATATGCAGGGCATAGGTGTTAAAGGTGTTGTGAACGGGAAAAATGTCGTAGCTGGCGGCCCGAATTATTTCACCGAAAACCACCTTTCCCTGCCTGAAATTCCAAACGAAATCAATCAAGAGGCCGAAACGGTCAACTTTGTCCTCATTGATGACCGGGTAATCGGCATCATTACTTTGGCAGACAGCATCCGTGAGGGTTCGGCACAGGCGATTGAGGAACTCAAAAAATGGGCATCAAGTCCTTTCTGCTCACCGGGGACAACGACAGGATTGCTGCTGCCGTAGCCGGAAAATTGGGTATGGACGGGTATTTGGCTAATGTGCTTCCGCACAACAAGCAGGAGAAAGTAAAGGAGTTTCAGGCAAAAGGCGAAATCGTAGCAATGACTGGTGATGGTGTAAATGATGCACCTGCACTGGCACAGGCAGATGTGGCATTGCCGTGGGTTCCGGTACGGACGTGGCTGCCGAAACAGCGGATATCATATTGGTAGACAGCGACCCGAGGGATGTGGTCAAACTGATTGACTTCGGCAAACTTACCTACAAAAAGATGGTACAGAACCTGATATGGGCGGTTGGCTACAACGTGGTGGCAATACCGCTTGCGGCAGGCGTACTCTATCCGAATTTTATTTTAAGTCCTGCTATGGGTGCTGTGCTGATGAGTGTAAGCACCATTGTAGTGGCTATTAACGCAAGTTTTTTAAAAATCAAAAAATAAATAAAAATGAAAAATCTAACATTATCAATCATTGCTGTTATCATGGCATTTGTAACAGTATCATGCAATCAGGCATCCAACAAAAACGAGCAGTCTTCAAGTGATACTGCTGTTGTATCACAAGAACAGTCAGCTTCCCAACCAAAAGAGGATGATACGGTAGCTGCGCCCGCTGTGAGTGAAACTCCGAGCGGTCAGGAAGCAAAAGCAACAGGAAAAGAAGAAGCAAAAAACTTTTCTATTGCGCCCATAGTTACCGATTATCTGTCCTTAAAGAACGCCCTTGTTTCGGACGATGACAAAGCTGCCGCCAGTTCAGGGAAAAAGCTGTTAGCTACCCTGAATAAAGTGGACATGAAAGCCGTTCCTGCCGATAAGCACAAAAAGTACATGGACATAGCGGACGATGCTAAAGAACACGCAGAACATATCGGGGAAAATGTCGGCAACATCCACCACCAGCGGGAACATTTGGCCTCGCTTGGCGAAGATTTGAAAGACCTGATTGATTTGTTCGGTACATCGCAAACATTGTATCAGGACCATTGCCCGATGTTCAATGACGGTAAGGGTGCTGTTTGGTTCAGCGAAAACAAGGAAATCAAAAACCCTTACTACGGTTCTAAAATGCTGACCTGCGGTAAGGTGGAAAAAACAATTAACAGCAAATAAAATTCAGGGTTATGGAAAATATGCAAAACAGTCACCATGCGGGTCATTCCTCGGAGCATGGCACGCACAATACAAAACATGCTTCGGCCATGTACAAACGCTTTGCGGTGATGGCTGTCGCAATGTTCGCAGTGATGTATTTTATCATGTACGCCATGATTGACGGGTGGCAGAACCTGATACCCAATATCAACAATTTGTACATGACCCTGCTGATGACCTCGGCAATGCTGCTTATCGAATTAGCGATAATGAAAGTAATGTACCCCAACAGGAAGATGAATTGGGCGATAGCCATCATCTCGGTTGCTGTTGGCATCTTTTCATGGTTTGGTATCAGGGAACAAATCAATGTCGGGGACAAGCAGTTTGCAAAGGGTATGATACCCCATCACGCAGCAGCCATATTGATGTCCGAAAAGGCACACCTGACCGACCCGGAACTGATAGAGTTGCAAAAAAATATACTTAAAACCCAAGCGGAAGAAATTGAACTAATGAAGCGCAAGCTAAAAGAGTTTGAAGAAAGTAAATAATAAAATTTAAAAAAACAAGTTTCGACATGAGCAAAATAATAATTGGCTTTATTTCCTTATCAGCCTGCTATTCACCGCTTGCGGGCAGGCAGGGTCAAATAAGGATGAAGCGGCACAGCATCATTCGCAGGCAACTCCGGAAAGCCACGGGCATAGTACCCAAATAGGTGAATTGGTTCCATCGGATGAAGTCTGCATGGTCAACGATGCCTATATGGGCAAAAAGCAGTTTGACGTAAAATTTGACGGTAAAATATATTACGGGTGCTGCGAAATGTGCAAAGAGCGTATTCCAAAAGATGCCACCGTGCGGATGGCGATAGACCCCTATTCCCATAAGCAGGTGGACAAAGCTGTTGCGGTGATTGCTGTGACAGGGAATAACGGTGAAGTTTCCTATTTTGAAAACAAGGGGAATTATGCCAACTATGTAAAAAAACAGTAGACAGAAATAAGATGAAGCCACAATAAAATAATTATGACCATAAAGAAGAAAATCATATTGGGTTTGGCTGTTATCCTAATCGTCATGCAATTTTTCAGCCCGCCCGCAACCAGTCAGATAAAGTGCCTGTCACGCATATCGAAAGACTGTACGCCGTACCCCAAAATGTAAAGGCTATCCTTGTCCAGTCCTGTTACGACTGCCACAGCAACAATACCCGATACCCGTGGTATAGCCGTATCCAACCCGGCGCATGGTATATGGCAGAACATATCAAAAAAGGAAAAGACGAACTTAACTTTAGCGAGTTTGGCGACTATTCTGCCCGCAGACGCCGAAATAAGTTTAGGTCGATGGCCGGACAAATAAAGGACGGGGAAATGCCATTGTCGTCATATACGCTAATTCATCGTAATGCAGTATTGTCACCGGAGGATAAGCAGGTTTTGATAGCGTGGTTTGGCACAATGGAAGACAGCATTAAATAAAATTTTTCAACGAATGAACAGATATAAAAAAATACCCATAAGAATATTGCAAACAGTGCTGATACTGCTTTGCACGCAAACGCTGTTTGCACAGAGAGTAGTGCATTACGAGCTGTATGTAAAAGATACACTTGTCAACTATGCAGGTAAGCAAAAAAGGGCGATTGCCGTAAACGGGCAAATCCCCATGCCCACCCTTACCTTTACCGAGGGCGACACTGCCGAAATAGTGGTGCACAACCAATTGAAAGAAAGCACATCACTGCACTGGCATGGTGTGTTCCTGCCCAATAAAGAAGACGGTGTGCCCTGGCTTACGCAAAAGCCCATCGCACCGGGTACAACCTACACCTACCGTTTTCCGATTATCCAGCATGGCACGCACTGGTATCATTCGCACTCAGGCTTGCAGGAGCAGATAGGCATGTACGGTAGTTTTATCATGAAAAAAAGAGGCGACGATAAAACCTTTAGAAAAGGAATTGACGATTTGCCGACCGTCCCGATTATATTAAGTGAGTGGACAAATCTTAACCCGGATAACATCAACCGTATGCTACACAATGCAAATGATTGGGCGGCCATTAAGAAAGGTGCTACGCAATCGTACGTTGAAGCTATTAAGGAGGGAAAATTAGGCGTAAAGGTAAAAAATGAGTGGAAACGGATGCTGGCGATGGATGTCAGTGATGTGTACTATGATAAAATCCTAATAAATGGTAGCCATAGCACCGATTTGAAAACAATTGGTGGTAAAAAGCTAAAAGCAGGTGACAAAGTCAGATTACGCGTTTCCAATGGCGGGGCGTCTTCGTATTTCTGGCTAAGATATGCTGGAGGGAAAATTACAGTAGTAGCGAATGATGGAAATGATGTTGAGCCTGTAGAAGTAGATAGATTAATCATTGCAGTTTCTGAAACTTACGATATTGTAGTGACTATCCCTCAAGATGGTTTAGCCTATGAGTTTTTAGCAACAACCGAGGACAGAATACAATCAGCAAGCTACTTTATAGGTGATGGGGTCAAACAGCTTATTTCCCCGCTTCCACGATTGAAGTATTTCGAGGGGATGAAGATGATGAACGATATGATGAAAATGAATGGCGACTTGGACGATATGGGTATGAAAATGAGCCTGAACCAAATGGACATGAATGTAGTGATGTATCCGGAAATTACAGGAAATGGGGAAAAAAGATAGACCATAGTCAGCACGGCGGTATGAATATGGATAACGACCCTAATCGTTATAATGCGAATGCTTTGGGAGAAATCAAAACATTAAATTATGCAATGTTACAATCGCCACACAATACTACTCTTCCTAAAGATGCACCCGTAAAGGAGCTGAAATTTACACTTACTGGCAACATGAACCGCTATGTATGGAGCATGGATAATAAAATACTTTCGGAAACAGATAAAATTCCTGTAAAAAAAGGCGAAGTCCTGCGGATTACCATATATAATAATTCAATGATGCGACATCCAATGCATCTTCACGGATTTGATTTTAGGGTTATTAATGGAAAGGGAGAAAAATCTCCATTGAAAAATGTTTTAGATATTATGCCAATGGAAACCGATACTATTGAGTTTTTGGCGAACGAAGAGGGTGATTGGTTTTTCCATTGCCATATCCTTTATCATATGATGGCAGGAATGAACAGGGTGTTTGAAGTTGGAGACTATAAAAACCCTTACTTACCCGACAAGGCAAAAGCTTATAAGGAATTGCAAAGAGAAAGTAATATGCCTCATTTTATGGCACAAAATGATTTTGCAACCAATGGTAATGATGGAGAAGCTATGCTGATGAACGCACGTTATCAATTAGGTACTGAATGGCGTTTAGGTTATAATAGTATGCATGGTTATGAAGTAGAAACCCATTTGGGAAGATATATTGGTAAGATGCAATGGTTCATGCCGTTTGTAGGGTTTGATTGGCGATACCGGAAAATGGGAGAAGATGAGCATGAAAAAAACATCTTTGGACAAATCAACAAGAAAGATACCCGAAGAGCCTTTAGTGTAGGGTTTATGTACACCTTACCTATGTTGGTCAATTTTCAGGCAGAAGTGTACCATGACGGAATTGTCAGATTACAGTTAATGCGTGAAGATATTCCTATTTCAAAAAGGTTAAGGGGGGGCTTTATGGTAAATACTGATTTAGAATATATGGGTGAACTCAGATACATCATCAATAAAAATATTGGTATTCGCACCCACTATGATAGTGATATGGGCTTCGGCGTGGGACTGGCATTGACTTATTAAAATTGATTTACTAAGGTTTTAAAATGTAAAAATAAATGAAATTAATGATGCAGGGATAATTTCGCAAGGATTGACCTGCATCATATTACAACCCAATTAATGGATGCAACTACCTCTCGTTCCATCGTCAACATGGTAGGGATTGAAGTTCTATAAGCAGTAATTACATATAAGCTAATATGAAGAGTATTAGCTTATGTAATTACTAATAGTATGTAATTAAAAATAGGCGGATGAATAAATTCTACAATGAAACACTAAATAAGCTGGAAAATGAAATCAAGGAATTAGAGATTGAAACCAATTTCTCTGTACAGAAGATTGAAACTGCAATAAAATTTATCATTCATAGTCTTACCGACTTAAAGAAGTTTGTACTGAAAAACGACTTTAGAAACTTGGAAGAAGAAATCCATTTTTTCAAGTATCAGAAACTAGCTCTCATAATGATTGGGTAAGGGTCGCTTTTGCAATAAGTAATTCCTTTAATTATGACTTTGGGTATAATTGGTTTATAAAATTAGCTCAGCTTGATGGACAAAACTACGATGAAGATGAGAGCTTAAAGTTAATTTCTAGGTGTTACAGTACTGGTGTGAGCCACAGCACATTCGGAACTATTCAATATTTGGCAGAAGATAAGGGGTGGGAGCTGCGTAAACACTAGTTATTTGGTTTTGAATTTTCGTAACCATCTAGCATTTTCATATAAGGTAGATCTATTTATTCGTTTGGATTCATGACCTTCTACCTTGTTAAGATTGGCTTTAATTGTTTCATATATTTGTTTAGGCATCTGCTGACTAATCGTGATTTTATTAATAATAGATAATGGAACCTCAATTTCAAAAAGAGATAAGTTGTCGTCATTGTTTTCGACAATGATACGATACTCCTCTTCACATCGGTACGGCCATCTCTTCGTAAAAGGTATCTCTTCGGTATCCATTTCAAAATCCTTATGTTCAATATCTCTAAGCTTAACATAATTAACTTTTTTATGCCTTAGGCCTGGTATCTCATCAATTAATTTAAAAAGATTTTTTGCATTAAACTCTATCACACAGCCACTTGGTCCGTCTGAAAAAGTTTTCCAATGATGAATAGTTTCATCGCCGTGTGTAAAACACACAGCGAATAAATTTTTCAATTCTTTTCGTTTCTTATACTCCAGAATTATCTCAGAATCGTTCCGATCATCCCATAATTTGGGATCTAACAGAACAAGCTTTTTACGTTGTAAAATCTAATAATACTGGAAGCGTGGTGAATCTTTTTAATCTTAATATTTTTTTTTCCATTTGATTAATGTATTTTTTGTCTATTCTTAACAACGCGTTTTATAACTCTGATCTATAAGTAGTAATTCCTAGTCCAACAATATTGACAATTTAAATTGTACCAAAAATGGTCGTATCCGGCCTACCAAGTAACATATTGTTTAGTCTGATTACGA
>NZ_ASZT02000139.1:0-13739 GCF_001006065.1 Sphingobacterium sp. IITKGP-BTPF85 | reverse complement strand
CTTTCTTGTTTTGTTCATTTTGAATAATTTCTTGGCTTCGCATTTTGAACACCGCTCAATTCGATAATTTTTTGTCTACAGAAACGAGAAATCCTTTTAAATAATCGATTTCTTTTGTGATTCTTTCACGTTCAGCGTCTACATCTATGTTTTCTTCAAGCGCAACATAACATTCTTCTTTGCCAGCTAAGAAACTAACTGCTCCAGCTACTTTTTCTTGAACAAAGGTTAGTTTTTCAATGTTAGCCAACTTGATAATACTTCTTGATAGTTTGTAAAATCAATTTCTGTTGCATTGATAGCTAATGGTAAAGCAATTTTAGGTGAAATCTGCTTAGTATTACGGATATTTCGAACTTCAGAAATAATCTGCTGAACAAAAGTAAATTCCTTAATGATTTTTGATCGATAGCGCCAACCGTTGGATACTCTGCAACAATGATACAATCTTTTGCATCGCGTTCTCCAAATAGTTCATCATGCCAAAGTTCCTCAGACAAGAAAGGCATAAAAGGATGAACCAATGTAAGTATACGTTTGAAAAATCCCTTTACCACTTCAAAAGTTTCCGTTTCAAGAGGAGTTTGATACGCAGGTTTTACAAGCTCTAAATACCAAGCACAGAAATCATCCCATACTAATTTGTAAGTAGACATCAGGGCATCGGATAGGCGATAATGATTAAAGTGATCTTCGATCTCAATTAAAGTAGCATTAAATTTGCTTTCAAACCATTTTGCCGCAGTTTTCTGAGCTTCAGTTGCAGGAGCATCTATAGTCTCTAAACCTTTAACTAAACGGAATGCATTCCATATTTTATTCGCGAAATTACGGCCTTGCTCACAGTAAGAGACATCAAACATTAAGTCATTTCCAGCAGGCGAAGAAAGTAGCATACCTACGCGTACACCATCGGTGCCGTATTGAGCCATCAGTTCGATCGGATCAGGAGAATTTCCTAATGATTTGGACATTTTCCGGCCCAATTTATCACGAACGATACCTGTAAGATATACATTTTTGAAAGGAGCTTTACCCGTATATGCATGTCCCATGATCATCATACGCGCTACCCAGAAAAATAAAATTTCGGGGGCTGTTACTAAATCATTTGTAGGGTAGTAATAGTTGAATTCTTCATTTTCAGGGTTGCGAACGCCGTCGAATACCGACATAGGCCATAAACCAGACGAGAACCATGTATCGAGTACATCTTCTTCCTGACGAATCGCACCAGCAACTTTACCTTGAGATTCAAACTCTTGAATTGCCTCAGATTCAGTTTTTGCAACTACCCATTCATTTTTTTCATTGTACCATGCCGGAATACGTTGACCCCACCATAGCTGACGGGAAATACACCAATCTTTTACATTTTCCATCCAATGTTTGTAGCTGGATGTAAACTTGTCTGGAATTAAATTTACTTCTCCGCTTACAACATAATCTAATGCAGGTTGAGCTAATTTATCCATTTTGCACCACCATTGCATGGAAAGTTTTGGTTCAATAGCAGCATCAGTACGCTCTGAAAAACCTACTTGAGATTTATAATCTTCAATTTTTTCGATCTGATTGACTTCCTCTAAAAGTTTCGCAATCTTTTTACGAGCAATGAAGCGGTCTTCACCAACTAAAATTTGAGCATTGGCATTTAATGTTCCATCATCGTTTAATAAATCAATGATTTCTAAGTTATGTTTTTGACCTAAAGCATAATCATTCAAATCATGAGCAGGAGTTACTTTAAGGCAACCTGTACCAAATTCTATATCCACGTATTCATCTTCGATGATTGGAATCTCACGATTTATTAACGGGATAATAACTGATTTACCTTTTAGGTGTGTATAGCGCTCATCATTAGGGTTAATACAGATAGCTGCATCGGCCATGATCGTCTCTGGACGAGTCGTAGCAATGATGATTTGTTCATTTGAATCCTTAATTTGATAACGGATGTAGTATAGTTTTTGGTTGACCTCTCTACGGATTACCTCTTCATCAGATAAAGCTGTTTTTCCCTGTGGATCCCAGTTTACCATACGGACACCACGGTAAATGTAACCTTCTTTATAGAACTTGATGAAGGTGTCAATCACTGATTCTGATAAATCAGCGTCCATCGTAAATTTTGTGCGTTCCCAATCACATGAGGCACCTAATTTCTCAAGTTGTTTTAAGATGATGCCACCATATTTCTCTTTCCATTCCCAAGCATGTTTTAAGAAATCTTCACGCGATAATGATTTTTTATCAATTCCCTGCTCTTTCAACATCGCGACAACCTTTGCTTCAGTTGCAATAGAGGCATGATCGGTTCCAGGGACCCAACAAGCATTTTTACCCTGCATACGTGCTCGACGAATCAATACATCTTGAATGGTATTGTTCAGCATATGTCCCATGTGCAATACACCGGTGACGTTCGGAGGAGGCATTACTATTGTGTACGGTTCACGCTCATCAGGTGTAGAACGGAAAAATCCGTTCTCCATCCAGTAGCTGTACCATTTGTCTTCAGCTTCTTTAGGATTGTAAGTTTTTGCTATACTCATGATAATTTTTTTTCAAAATCGTTTGCAAATTTAGCGAATTTAGTTGTTTTATAGAAGTTTAATATTGCTATTTCAAAAATTGGTTTTCGACTCATTTATGCTTTTCATTACGTATAAAACCACATTACTAAGTGTAAATATATAATTAAGAGTATATCTTAAATTTTATCAAGCTTTAATGTGTTGATTATGATCTTGTTGTAATGTTGGTTTTGCAGCCATTTCTACTGTAAAATTGAAATTGACCTTATGGTAATATTTTTATAACATAATCATAACATTTTAGACTATTATTACTGAAATAGCGTACATTTGCGTGTTTTACATAAATACTAAAAATGAATAGAATTGCCAATGAGTTAAAGGCCCTAACTCAGTACTTTTTATTTTGGCTTATCATCTGTTTTATTGATCGATTGCTGTTTATAACAGCTTTTTTTGATAAAATTGGATCGAAAAATTTCTCAGAGATTTTCAAAATCTATTATCACGGCCTTAGTTTAGATTTTTCAGCAGTATCCTATATCTGTGCAGTTCCTTTTCTTATCTACTGTATCTTATCTTTTTTACCGAATGTACATTATAAAAGAAAAATATTGGATGTGTACACCATCACTTTGCTCGTTATTTATTTTGTTGTTTCTTTTATTAATATCAATATTTATCGGGAATGGGGCGATAAAATTTCAAAGAGAGCAATTGATGCTTTTTTAGCATCACCATCTGGAGCCGTTGCTTCTGCCGAATCAACACCTGTATTCTTTCCAGTTTTTGGAATGATTTTCGGAATCGTTGTGGGCTATTTTTTATATCGTTGGATGTTTAAGAAAGTGCATTTTTATAATATTAGTTGCCTTGGCAGAATGCTATTAAATTATTGATTGGAGCTATTTTGCTATTTACTTTTATAAGAGGAGGATATGGAAGAGCAACTTTAAATCCGAGTAAAGCTTATTTTTCTGAGCAAAGCTTTTATAATCATGCTGCGGTAAATACACAATGGGCATTGTTGCGGGACTATTTTGCGAAAAGTACCCGGTTAAAAAGTCCTTATCAGTTTTATAATGATGAAACCCAGCTCCATTCAACTTTAAAACCTGCATTTAATGCAAATCCAGATTCATCCGTTTCTATATTGACTACGAAGCGTCCAAACGTTGTTGTCATCATGTTAGAAAGTTTTGTTGGCGGTCTAATTGAATCAATGGGAGGAGAAAAAGGAATTACACCAAATTTGAGAAATTAATTAATCAAGGCGTATTTTTTGACCATATTTATGCGGCCGCAGATCGATCTGATAAAGGAATGGTGGGAATATTCAGTGCTTTTCCGGCACAAGGACCCGAAAGCATTATCAAGTATATCGATAAACATGAGAATTTGCCGGCCGTAGGTCAAGAATTAAGCAGTGCAGGTTACCATGGCTCATTTTATCATGGGGGTCAAAGTGAGTTTTACAATTTTAAATCGTACATGTTGATGCACGGTGTCTCGAAAGTTGTCGATAATGCAAACTTTGGTGTAGATGTTTCACGGGCTTCATGGGGTGTCTATGACCATATTGTATTAAAACGAATGCTACATGATTTTGATACCGAGAAAACCCCTTTCTTTTCAACAATTTTTACACTAATCAATCACGAGCCCTTTAACTTGCCAGGGCGTTATAAATTTGGGACTAAATCAAATGCAGATAAATTTAGAAGCACAGCCTTCTATACAGATTCGATTGTTTATGATTTTATTAATCAAGCCAAAACCAAAAGCTGGTATAAAAATACCCTATTTGTTGTTGTAGCAGATCATGGACACCGGTTGCCTGCAGAGAAATGGGAGTTGTCTAACCCGCATCGTTTTCATATTCCACTATTATTTTTTGGTGATGTAATCAAACCTGAGTTCAGAGGTAAAAAAATCGACCGTATCGGCAATCAGACCGATATGGTAGCGACATTGCTTCATCAATTAAATCTTCCGGCTACTCGATACCATTGGAGTCGCGATTTATTGAATCCAACCACACCTCAAATTGCGTTTTACAATTCTAAAGATGCTTTTGGTGTAATTACACCAGATCAAGTCGTGAGTTTTGATAATGTAGGGAAGATTATTAATTATAAACAGAATAGTGACTATTCTCCTGTAAAAACAGATAGTTTACTCAATATAGGAAAAGCTTATTACCAAGAAGTGTATAAAGAGTTTTTAAAATATTAGATAGAAAATATGATAAAGTTGAAAGGTTCATTTGCACCATATCTCGGTTTGCTGATTAGATTTCTCATACTGTTGTTAATTTATGCTTTTTTAAGACTGGGTTTTTATGGGATTAATTATGCTCTTTTTCCCCATGTAAATAATGCTCAATTATTGTATATGTTATGGGGTGGGATTAAATTTGATATCGTAGCGCTACTATATTTAAATATACTCTATTTATTGATGCAGATTATTCCTGCACCATTCAAGTATAATACCTTATATCAAAAAATAGCAAAGTGGATTTTTATTATTACCAATTCAATCGGAATCGCTTTAAATTTAGTTGATTTTGCTTATTATCCATTTACCTTGAAACGAACTACAGGGACGGTATTTGATCAGTTTGCAAATGAAAAAAATTTAGGTTCCTTGGCTTTAGATTTTTGTCTTGACTACTGGTATCTTTTTATACTATTTGCGATATTGATTTATGCTTTAATTAAGCTATATGATCTCGTACAAGTGCAGCGTCCACTATTGTTTAGATGGCCTACATATAGCATTCAATCGGCTTGTTTTTTAATTGCTGTTTTTCTGTTTATTGGAGGTGTTCGTGGAGGATGGGCGCATAGTACAAGGCCTATTACATTAAGTAATGCAGGAGATTATGTAACGAATCCCGAAGAGATGAATATTGTATTAAATACCCCTTTTAGTTTAATGAAGACGTTAAAAGCGGTTAATTTAAAACCTATTCATACGTATACCGAACAAGAGCTGACTGCAATTTATAATCCTGTTCATTATCCTCAAAGTAAGGAGCCGTTTAAAAAAATGAATGTTGTCTTTCTAATTTTGGAAAGCTTTGCAAAAGAACATTTTGGAGAGTTAAATAAAGATATTCAAGGCGGACAGTATAAAGGATATACACCATTTTTGGATTCTTTAATCCGGGAAGGATATACTTTTGAACATACCTATGCTAACGGACGTAAGTCAATTGATGCATTGCCTTCTGTTATAACAGGAATACCATCTGTAGGTGAACCGTTTGTATTGTCGGTATATTCTGGTAATAAAACGACCAGTATTGCTAATTTGTTAGCAAATAAAGGTTATGAAACAGCATTTTTTCACGGCGCTCCAAATGGAAGTATGGGATTTTCTGCATATATGAAGTTAGCCGGTATTCAACATTATTATGGTAAAAACGAATACAATAACGATGCAGACTTGACGGTATCTGGGGCATATGGGACGAACCGTTTATGCAATATATGGCTAATGAAATCAACACCTTTAAACAGCCATTTTTTGCAAGTTTCTTTTCGCTTTCTTCTCACCACCCTTTTAAAGTACCCTCAAAATATGAAGGAGTTTTTCCAAAAGGACCTTTACCCGTTCAAGAACCTATTGGTTATACTGATAATGCATTGCGTCAATTTTTTAAAACTGCATCTTCTATGTCTTGGTATAAAAATACCTTGTTTGTTATCTGTGCAGACCATGCAACGGTAAGTGCATTGCCAGAATACCAGACTGCGGCCAATAGTTATGCGATTCCTATTATCCTTTACCATCCAGGAGGAGATTTAAAAGGTAGAAGTGATAAATTGGCGCAACAGATAGATATCATGCCTACAGTATTAAATTATTTGAATTATGATAAACCATATTTTGCATTTGGTTTCGATGCATTAAATCCAACAAAGGAAAATTTTGTAGTCAACAATAATTCAGGAATATTTAATTTTTATTACAAAGATTATTTGCTGATCAACGATGGAATAAAAATATTTCCCTCCACAATCTAAAAGAAGATCGGTTAATGAAACATGATTTATTGAAGCAACCACCCCTAGTGCTAGATACTATGGAAACAAAATTTAAAGCTTTTGAACAGCAATATAATAACCGAATGATCGAAAATAAATTAATTTACGACGGTAAATAACTGGAATTATTAGCATTAATATTAAGCATTACCCCACAAAGGTGATGCTTTTTGTATTTTTAAGATTAACAATACGATCACCCTAGTACGATATAAGAATGAGCCTGCAGGATGATAACAATGGCTATACGATCATCCTAGCACGACATAGGATTGAGCCTGCAAGTAGATAACATTGACTATACCATCAGCCTAGATCGACACAATGAATAGATTATCTATGCACCTGCTATGCACAATATACACACAACAAATAGCCGAATGAGCTTATAGGATGACTATAGGTTGAAACTCATTTTGAAAAGTTTTAATACAAACTTTATAAATAGGATAAATGATCGATGGAGATTACACGTTTGTGAAAGATTAAAATAACTAAAAAATATTTATTCGCTATTCGTTTTTTATACGTCAATTTGTAATTTATTTGCCCATGAACTAAAGTAGTAATCCTTATCTTTGTATCATGTCTGAACACGCTATTTTGGAACAAGAAACAATTGTGGCATTAGCCACAGCAAGTGGTAATGGTGCTATCGCTGTAATACGTCTTTCTGGTAAAGATGCTATTGAAATAACCAACCAGGTATTTCGGGGTAAGAATTTGCTCAAGCAAGCTTCACATACTCTTCATTTCGGTACAGTACGAGATGGAGAAGAAATCATTGATGAGGTATTGGTCTCCCTATTTGTAGGTCCTAATTCTTATACTAAAGAAAATGTAGTTGAGATCTCCACCCACAATTCTAAGTATATAATTGAACGTGTGATGAGTTTGCTTATTAAAAAAGGAGCACGAGCAGCTAAAGCAGGGGAATTCACATTACGTGCTTTTTTAAATGGGGGAATGGACCTTTCTCAAGCAGAAGCTGTTGCTGATTTGATTGCTTCAAATTCTGCTGCTTCCCATCAAATTGCGATGCAACAGATGAGAGGCGGATTTTCCAATCAGTTGAAAAAATTGAGAGATGATTTGATCCACTTTGCATCACTAATAGAATTGGAACTCGACTTTTCAGAAGAAGATGTAGAATTTGCAAACCGCGATCAATTGAAAAGTTTAATTAAACAAATTAATCAAGTGGTGAGTAAGTTGATTTCTTCATTTGAACAAGGTAATGTTTTGAAAAATGGTGTTCCAGTTGTAATTGCAGGTAAACCTAATGTCGGAAAATCTACTTTGTTGAATGCTTTATTGAATGAGGAGCGTGCCATTGTATCGGACATTGCGGGTACCACAAGAGATACGATTGAAGATGAAATAAATATCAAAGGAATTACTTTCCGATTTATTGATACTGCCGGTATTCGTGAAACTATCGATGTTATCGAGGCTAAAGGAGTAGAGCGTACGCGAGAAAAAATGAAGCAGGCACGTTTAATCATTTATTTATTTGATCCTACACAAGACGAGGTGGTAGATATTGAGGCGCAGATTGCAGAAGTTGCAGTATTGAACATACCTTTTGTTACAATTATTAATAAAGCTGACTTGCTTACAGTAGAGCAGAAAAAGCAGTATGAGGTTTTAAAACCGCTATACATATCTGCAAAAGAACAAATAGGAGTAGAGGAGCTAAAAGATGAACTATTAAATCAAGTAAATCTATCTAACTTAAATACTGACGATGTCTTAGTAACCAATATCCGTCACGTAGAAGCTCTTCAGCATACACGAACATCCTTGGAACGCGTACTCAACGGAATTGACAATCCGGTTACATCTGATTTCTTAGCCATGGATATACGACAATCACTATATCATTTAGGCGAAATTACAGGTTCTGTTTCAACCGATGATTTGTTGGATAATATATTTTCGAAATTCTGTATCGGAAAATAATAATTGAAATGATTAACAGTAAAAAGCATTAACAATTGGATTGTTAGTGCTTTTTTTGTGATTAATGATTTGCTGAATAAAACTTCGTGTTTGCTATAGTGGATAGTAGAACTCAAAAATTAGAATTGCCTCTGTTTTCTATTATTGATGTTTATTTTGTTCCGATCGAGCTGATTAATACTAGTGTGTGGTAATTAAATGTGATGTCTATTTTATATTCAATTGACTATTACTTAAAGTGCTGTAATATGGGGTGATGAAATACAATATTCGTTTTATCATTTTAAAAGCATATGGTGATTTTAAATATTCGTATTTTCCGCTGAAATTCCTTAAATTTAAATACTCCAATTTTAAGCGGGTTTAGTTAATCAATATCTTATTAGCCTTAAGCTTTTTGTCAGGCTTGTATTGTTAATATTCATAAAAACATAGAAATGAAGATCACATCCATTTTATATTTATTGCTATTGGGTCCCCTAATTGGCAACGCACAGGAAAATATCGATTTTAGTGGCAATAAAACCATTGTTTCTCCCGAGATTAACGGAAAACAGATAACCTTCAGACTTTTGGCTCCAGAAGCGAAGACTGTAAGTTACAGGGCAATTGGATGCAACTGATGACTTGAATTCTGGAATTAAAGATTCAAGGGGAGTATGGTCGTTTACAAATCAGGACCTGAAAGCCGATATTTATACCTATTCTTTTATTGTGGATGGAGTTAAAGCTACTGATCCCAATAACGCTTATCAGGTTCGGGATGTAAGTTCTGTCATGAGCATGTTTATCGTAAATGGACCAGAATCATCCAATTATACTGTTCAAAATGTCCCTCATGGTACTGTTGCTAAAAGATGGTATACTTCAAGAGGGCTAAAAGAAGACCGTAGATTAACCGTTTATACACCTCCCGGTTATGAGGCTTCAAAAGAAAAATATCCTGTCCTTTATCTTTTACATGGGATGGGGGGGGACGAAGAAGCTTGGATGACCTTAGGGAGAGCTTCACAAATTTTAGATAATCTAATAGCGCAAGGAAAAGCAAAGCCGATGATTGTCATTATGCCTAATGGTCACACAAGTAATGCGGCTGCACCAGGGGAGTCTTCTAAGGGTTTTTATAAAATTGATATGGTAACTCCAGATATTTTTACAGGAGATATGGAAGCTAATTTTAATGAAATCATAACTTTTACAGAACAGAATTATCGGGTGAAAGCTGATGCGAAAAATAGAGCTATTGCTGGACTTTCAATGGGAGGTTTTCATTCCTTGTATATTTCAGCTAACCAACCTAAAACTTTTGATTATATTGGATTATTTTCTCCTGCAATTCTTCCTCCAGAAAATAAGAAAAGCCCAATTTACGAAAATCTTGATGCCAAGCTTCAGGTTCAAAAAAACAATGCTTACCGCTTGTACTGGATTGCCATTGGGAAAACGGATTTTTTATACAAGCATGTTGCCGGTTTCAGGGATAAACTCGATAAGATGAATTTTAGCTATCAATATGTCGAATCAGAAGGCGGTCATACCTGGAGCAACTGGAGGAAATATCTCAATGATTTTGTTCCTCAATTGTTTAAATAAAAAAAGTGTTATGATGCGAAAAGTTAAAAGTATCGTTGTTTTTTGTGCTTCTAGTTTAGGTAAAGAAAGTAGCTATGAGGAGCAAGCTGCACATGTGGGGCATGTATTTGCGAAAAAAGGTATTCGTCTAGTATATGGTGGTGGACGAGTTGGATTGATGGGGGCAGTTGCCAATGGTGCATTAGAAAAAGGAGGCGAAGTGATAGGTGTCATTCCTGAGTTTCTCAATTCCAAGGAAAGAGAGCATACAGGGGTTACAAAGTTAATTACAGTAGATACCATGCATGATCGCAAGCGAATCATGCACGATTATTCAGATGGAGTCATTGCATTGTCTGGGGGCTTTGGAACGCTCGAAGAGCTATTTGAAATGGTGACTTGGGGTCAGCTGGGGTTACATAAAAAACCAGTAGGAATTCTCAATACGAATGGTTATTATGATCACCTCCTGTTATTTATTGATCACATGACGGCAGAAGGTTTATTGAAAGAAGAGAATAAATCCATGCTTCTGTTTGGAAATACCATTGAAGAGTTATTAGAAAAAATGGAACGGTACGAAGCACCCAAGGTGACTAAATGGATAGAAAAAGATGAAATTTAAACCTATTTATTAGTTGTTTAAGCATCTCTCTTATTGTGATTTTACTTTCGTCTTAATTTTTTTACAATTTGACTAATTAAAACCGATTTATAATCTGTTTATTTGTGTATCAGTAATGATGAAATTTCATCGAATAAACCTAACCGTATGGCGCTAATTATTTTAAATATTATTTTTTGCATTGCTTTTATAGGATTTGCCTATGTAAATCTCAATGATAAAGATTCCTGGCTGTGGATTCCAATTTATATGCTGGCCTCTATTTGTTGCGGACTAGCCGTGTTTAATTTCTACTATCCATTTATATACCTTGGTGCTATTGTATTTTATCTAGTTTATGCAGTTATACTTTTTTTGCAAAAGATGGCGTTCGCGATTGGTTGATGAAATATCGTAGACCAAGTATTGTGGAAAGTATGCAAGCAACGAAGCCATATATTGAGAAGACAAGAGAGTTTTTTGGTCTTCTGATTGTTAGCGGCGCATTAGCTCTAAATTATTTTGTTGCTGTTAATTTATAAAATTTATACTTGTGATTGATTTAAAAAAGAAAAAACAGCTAAGTGATATATTTCAAAAAATTATCCAACAAAACCTAGAATTAGATGCATGGTCTTGGTTGGACAATAAAGTGGAATTGATTAAAAATGAAGAAAAAACACTTCAATTAAATTTGAGTTTTTCCCAGCTCCCAAGAAAGCTTGGAAAAGAAAATATTGTTGTCCAATCCGAAGATGTTGCTGATCTAAAACAATTATTACCTGGCTTTTCTTTGGAAGCATGGACCATTGACCGATTATGTAGAGTATGGTTGTTGATGCAGTTACCTGATCAGAACAAGGAACAATATCTGAAAAAAGTCAATACTTTATTTATTGCTTCAGAAATGAATGAACTGATTGCATTATACTCCGCTTTACCTTTCTTGAGCCATACCGAAGAATGGGTCGGTAAATGTGAAGAAGGAATCCGTAGTAATATAGGTACTGTATTGGAAGCAATTATGTATCATAATCCTTATCCATCAGTTATGCTTTCAGAAGGAGCATGGAATCAAATGATTTTGAAAGCATTTTTTACAGAGAAAGATGTTAAAAAAATTACTGGATTAAAAGAGCGCGTTAATCAGGCTTTAGCGAATACCTTGAACGATTATGTACAGGAACGCTTGGCAGCCCATAGAACTGTTCATCCAGAAATCTACCAATTAATAGAATTAGGAAAATAAAAAAATATTGAATTATGTGCTGTAATGAAAATTTCCAAGAAAGAAATTTAGGCGAAAGAAACCAAAGTACTCTTGATTTAAATGATATTAGTGGAATGAAGTTTTTTGACCCTCATATTCACATGACTTCACGAACTACCGATGATTACCAAGCAATGGTTGATGCCGGGATTGTGGCAATTATTGAACCTGCTTTTTGGTTAGGACAACCTCGAACAGGGATCGATAGTTTTACGGATTACTACAGTAGCTTAATTGGATGGGAAAGATTTAGATCTTCTCAGTTTGGTATTAAGCATTACTGTACTATAGGATTAAATTCACGTGAAGCGAACAATGAGCAATTAGCCGAACAGGTGATGGAATTACTGCCTCAGTTTATTTTCAAGGAAGGTGTGGTCGGTATTGGTGAAATTGGTTTTGATGATCAGACTGCCGCCGAAGAAAAATATTTCCGGTTACAGCTGGAGCTTGCTAAAGAAGCTGGACTTCCAGTGCAGATTCATACACCACATAGAGACAAGAAAAAAGGCACGCAACGAAGCATGGATATTGCTATTGAACATGGACTTTCTCCGTATTCAGTGATTATAGATCATAATAATGAAGAAACGGTTAAAGAAGTCTTAGATCGAGGGTTTTGGGCAGCTTTTACGATTTATCCTTTTACGAAAATGGGAAATGAACGTATGGTTGAGGTTGTTAAACAGTATGGTTCTGAAAGAATTATGATTAATTCAGCTGCCGATTGGGGAATTTCTGACCCGCTCGCTGTTCCTAAAACAGCAGCTCTGATGAAACAATCAGGTATTAGTTTAGATGATATTGAATTGGTGAGTTACCGGAATGCAATTACCGCTTTTGGTCAAAGTGGACAGATAGACGAACGTGATTTTGTAACTATAAAAAATATTGATCAGTCTCAAAAATTTGAAAGTAATTCTATTTTGCGTGGTGGTCAACAACCAAGGATAGATAAGAATTCGATCATTATTACTTAATCGTACACATATTGAAAAAATTAAAAGGATATATACGATTAATGAGACCAGCAAATGTCGTTACTGCAGTAGCCGACGCACTTGCTGGTATAGCAATATCCGGATATTTATTAACCGAAGGATGGAATTCTCCAGTACCTATTATTTTACTTTGCATTTCAACAATAGGGCTGTATAGTGGTGGAATTATTTTTAACGATGTTTTTGATACAGATCTGGATAGAATAGAACGACCTGAGCGACCCATACCTAGTGGATTGATTAGCGAAAAAGAGGCCACAGTATTTGGATCTTTATTCTTCTTAGTTGGACTAATAGCAGCCTATTTCGTAGGAAGTATTACAGTAATACTAGCTATAGCGATTATTTTAGCTTGTCTTGTCTACAACAGATGGGCAAAACATCATTCATTTTTAGGTCCGCTTAATATGGGACTTTGCCGTGGCCTAAACCTCTTATTGGGAGTTAGTATTATAAGTACAGAGGTAAGTCAATGGTGGTTCTTGGCTATTGTACCTATTATCTACATCGCTTCTATTACAATGATAAGTCGGGGAGAAGTACATGGAGGAAGTAAAAAAATGCTTTATTTTGCCGCTGTACTTTATGCAGTTGTTATCACTAGCATTTATTTTTTGCAGCAAGCGAAGGGGGATATTATTATTACTCTTTTGTTTATCGATTCCGTTCGCTTGGAGTGATTTTAAACCCATATTAAGAGCTATAAATAATCCGATAGGCCCAATATAGGTAAAG
>NZ_ASZT02000138.1:0-14077 GCF_001006065.1 Sphingobacterium sp. IITKGP-BTPF85 | reverse complement strand
TTATTTAGGACGCTACTGATCCTTATGTTTAGTAATCCCCGTAACAACCTGGATATATTCTTTAACGATATAATTCACATTGTTCACTTTTGCAGAATCTGCAAATATGAGGTAGCTTTTCGGATTAAGGTCTCCAAAATCTACAAGACCATTTGCATCTGTTAGGCGCTCATCGATTAAAATATTATTGTCTGAATAGTAATTCTCTAAACGGTCAAACAAAGATAATTTTACATTTGGAATACCCTTTCCAGCTTCATCAGTTAGTCTATAGGAGAGTTTCCCACTATTAGAAAGTGAAACATCAACATTTGTTGTTTTTTTACAGGATACTAGTACTGCCAATAGCAGCATCAAAAAGGTTAGTTTTAATTTCATGAATGTTAATGAATTGTTTAAAGCTGCAAATATAGAATATTGATTGCGTTATTATTGCTTTTTATTAAATAAAAATAATGATAACTAAATTTCAATATTCACTAAGTTTTAATAATTATCGATCAGTAAATTACATAAAATATTAAACTGAAATATCGTACTAAAATGTTTGAAATTAACCTATTATAATTGTTTCAGTTTATTTAGGAGTTTTCGTTTATAATTATCATTTTTAATCAAATAAATTGAATTATACTTTTTACAATAAAAATTTATGGAATTATCTACATCTATTAGAAGAATCGAAAGCACAGATTTTGACTTTGTTTACGATTGCTTGTGTGCACTTGAAAATGAAATCTTAGATAAAGAAATTATTGAAGAGATATTCAATAACAATATTAAAAACCCAAATTATTATTATTTGATTGCTGAAAATTTAGATGGGAAAATGGGATTTATAACTTTCCATACGCAGTATCTGTTACATCATAGTGGACTGGTCGGCGAAATTCAAGAATTCTACGTAACACAGAATTTCAGAAACAAAGGAATAGGGCGAAAATTGATTGATGAAATTATGGAGATTGCTGATCAAAATAACCTAAAAAGTATTGAAGTAACCACAAACAAAAAGCGAATTGAGAATATTGCCATATATGAAAATCTTGGATTTAACCTGTCTCATAATAAATTTACGATATACAAATAAGCTAACGTGAACACAATTCCTAGAAAAATGCAATAATAACGAATCATTAAAAATTAAAATGAAATTTAGAGTAGCAAGAGTCGGAGATATCCCGCAGATACAAGTTGTGAGAAATGCCGTCAAGGAAAATATGCTTTCAGATCCTAATCTGGTAAGTGATGAGGACTGTGAAGATTTTTTAATAAGAAGAGGGAGAGGCTGGATA
Organism: Sphingobacterium sp. IITKGP-BTPF85; assembly: GCF_001006065.1. Taxonomy (NCBI): domain Bacteria; kingdom Pseudomonadati; phylum Bacteroidota; class Sphingobacteriia; order Sphingobacteriales; family Sphingobacteriaceae; genus Sphingobacterium; species Sphingobacterium sp. IITKGP-BTPF85. The sequence goes on along the minus strand of NZ_ASZT02000138.1, from coordinate 12,782 downwards.
TGTGAAATTGACCAGAGGATCGTTGGCTTTTCAATTGTTGATCTAGTTGACTATAATATTTGGGCATTGTTTGTATATCCAGACTATGAAAAACAGGGCATTGGAAAACAACTGCACGATGTTATGCTGAATTGGTATTTCGATAAAACAAAGCAAACTGTTTGGCTGGGAACTGCACCCGGTACAAGAGCTTCAATATTTTACAAAACTGCGGGTTGGAAGGAGGTGGGTATGCATGGAAAAGGTGAGATCAAATTCGAAATGACATTTCAAGCTTGGAAAACCTTAAATTCTGATTAACAATGTGACACATGATTAATTTATTGATTTCGTTTAATTAATTGATAGTTTCTCTATTTTAGGTGTCAAAGAGCTAGTTTACATTTATATAATGCCGATCAGTGTAATGATAAATCAGTAAAATTGGTAAGAGATTCCGTGATTTATATACCATATATTTTCTATTAAATTAGGATTTTTGTACTGGGTGTAAATAAATAGATTGTCAAAGACCTGAGTTAAAAACAATAACTATCATAGAAGGTTATACCTGTAGTCATGACGACCGAAAGCAATTTTCACGTAACACCAATAAATAGAAGGATATGGAACAAATAATAAATGAAATATTTGAAAAGGGAAATCAAATAACCAATGGATATTTTACAGGAAATGCATTTCTAAATCTGTTGCAAGAAAAAGATGAAAATAATGATTTTGCCCTCGGCAATGTTACTTTTGAATCTGGAGCAAGGACAAACTGGCATACACATCCAAGAGGTCAAGTATTGATTATCACCGATGGTACAGGTATTTATCAAGAAAGAGGTCAAGTCGCCCAGTTGATTAAAAAAGGGGATATCATCAATATTCCTGAAGATGTGGAGCATTGGCATGGCGCATCTGCAGTAAGTGGCATGATCCACATTGCGATCACCAATTATAAAGATGAAGAAAATGTGACCTGGTTACAGGCTGTTTCAGAGGAAGAATATGCTATTGCCAACAAACAAATACAAAGATGAAAAATATATTCAAATTACCATTTTTGACAATCCTGGTGATGCTAATAAGTAGTCAAATCATATTTGCACAAAGCTCAGTTCAGGATACTACGATTAATAGCAATAAACAATTGGTACGAATTTCAGAAATTGAAGTGTATCCGAAAGATTTTGATGCATACTGTGCTATTTTAAAAGAAGAAGCAGCTGCCTCTGTAAAATTAGAACCAGGTGTAATAGCCATTTTTCCGATGTACATTAAAGCTGATCGATCACAGATCCGTATTTTGGAAATTTACGCCAACGATGAGGCTTACCAGCAACATCTGAAAACTCCACATTTTCAAAAGTATAAAACAACTACGCTTACCATGGTAAAATCATTGAAACTACTTGACATGGCTGTATTAGACAAGGAAACAATGTCTGATATATTCAAAAAATAGAGGAGCAGCAAACTGTGGAATGACATCAACTTTGTGTTTTATGATCAAACTTTAAGATAGCTGAAGATTTGAATTGATAGCTTAATACTTAATGAACTTAGTTCTGCGCGATTAGTGTAAAGCAATATAATCGGAACCTGACAGCGGTGTGCATAATAATTTTAGATCGATGTCGGCGCCGCAGTCAGGTTCTGTCATCCTACTTTCTAAAGGTTTAAACGGAAATTCTTATATTTAACGTTATGCTAGCCTTTAACAAGATCTTTCTTTTTCTAATCATTTGGTTTTTATACCCATCAAACGGCTATAGCCAAAAATCTGTCACGATAACACAGCTCCAAAAACAATATGGTGGAACATGGATTGACAGAAAAACAACCAGATGCCTGCAGATAACTTTTGATAATGACCAATTTGCAACGATCATCGACTGGACCCGTAAATACCAAGGCCGAGAGCATGGCGATGTCTATAAGGCATATATCAAGAAAGACACATTGGTCATGCCCGAGGATAAGGATCACCATGCACCTTACAGTGAAATTACGATAGAAAACAATAAACTGATATACCGGACCAAGTCTACCGGTATACAGAAAATATCAATCTGGGATAAACAAGTATTTTCCCGGAAGTAATACCTTTGTGCATTTAGCCCATTTGCAAAAATTTACAAGATGGATGAGTAATTTCTATTTTTGGGAACTTAAAAAAGCTTGTCAAATTTAAATCTAAACTATTCATCATCTTGTTTTCACTTCATGAGTAATAGGTATTATTGAAGTAGATATTCCTAATGCGATGACTCCCTATCATAGGCATGACTATAAAAGATTTTAAACCTAGAACGGAAATTTTATCGCCTGCTCAAAAAATCGTTGTACTAAATCGTGACTCGATAACCCGTGCTGTACATAGTGGTCCTACGCTGATCAGTGAAATTTCACATTTATCTTATCTCCAAATTCTAATAAATTTCTAATAAATTTCTGTTGATCCTCTAATGGCGTGTTAGCGGTATGCATTTTATATTTGCAACACATTTAAACAAAAACAATATGGACTCAGGCCCACATTCAAAGACACAAGAGATAATTATTTAATTGCCCGCGAATCATCATAACCTTGTTTTATGCCGATTGCAGGCCTAAAACAACGTTATGTTTCATTTTTCAAAACTGTTTAAAAAATACACACACGATCTTGTCGTGTATGACTGCTCAGTTGCTTCAGTTATAAGACCAATGATGGTGGTCTCTATAGTGGATCGCATCTGTGACAAGCAAAATTACCCTTTCAGGTACCTCTTTTTAAGATTATCATCCTCACTGTTGTATACGGTTAGGTATAGCCTCACACACACTAAAAATAGGAGGGCCAATGACACTATTTGAATTTATTTTAAGATTATCTATCGCATTTGCACTTGGTGCAGCGATCGGCACTGAACGTCAATGGAGACAGCGGATGGCCGGACTAAGAACCAATATGTTGGTATGTCTTGGCGCCTGCATGTTCGTTTCACTTGGGGTGAAAGTTGGCGGAGATGCTTCTGGTAGAGTAATATCTTACGTCGTAAGTGGCATCGGATTTCTTGGTGCAGGAGTAATAATGAAAGACGGTGTGAACGTAAGGGGACTAAATACAGCAGCTACCCTGTGGTGCTCAGCTTCCATAGGAGCATCCTGCGGATTGGATTTTCTTTCTGAAGCCACCATCTTTACCGTCTTTCTGATTATTACGCACGTGGTGATGCGTCCTTTAGGTACAAAGTTGAGCCGTATACCTGTAAATAGTGCTGATAATCCAGTCGCGTATCTCTTAATTATAAAATGCAGACAAGATGTGGAAAATCATTTGAGAGTATTATTACTTCAGTTCACTGGAAGTGATGAAAAACTGTTGTTAAGATCGCTAAAAAGTACTGATGATGGAGACGCAAGCAGAGCAATAATAATGGCTGAAATACTGGCAAATAGCAATGAAGATGCGATTATGGAGCGGATTGCGGGACGATTAACGATTGAACATGAAGTTTCTGAAGTGAGCTGGAATAAAGCTGGTATGGAGAATGATCTTTAGCCCCATCGTAGATAGATTAATAACCCAAGGACCAATATCCAAAAACTAATAATAATTTAAAATATCTGATAATGATTGGTGTGATATCGCTTCATTTCCAATTGTATAACTAACAATATCTATTTAATACCATGATTAACGTAAAAGAGCGCTTAAAAGATAAAACGATTACTGACAGAAGAAAAATTATGTCAAAAGGTAGTGATGAGGCTGCTGCGACCAAGCTGCAAAATGTTTCAAGATCGGATCAGGATTTTTATTTCGCCATGCTGGAAAGCCATATCGGCGGTTTATCTTCTATACAAGCCAAAGAGAGGTTAAGTAGATTTGGCTTTAACGAGTTGCACCATGAACAAGCGCCTACATGGATAAAGCAACTATTTCAGGCATTTATCAACCCCTTTATTGGCATACTTCTTATTATTGCCACGATCTCCTTTATATTGGATGTATGGTTGGCCAGTCCCGGGGAGACCGATTATAAAACGGTTGTAATGGTCGGTATTATGGTGATGGTAAGCTCTCTACTCAGGTTCTTTCAAGAATACAGGAGTAATCGGGCCGCTGAGCAACTTAAAAGCATGGTAAATACTACCGCGACAGTTGTAAGGAATATGACTGAAAAGGAAGAGCTTGATATTAAGAAATTAGTGCCTGGCGATGTCATTTTGCTTTATGCGGGAGATATGATTCCAGCAGACTGCCGTATCGTAAAATCTAAAGATCTCTTTGTAAGTCAATCTATGCTGACAGGAGAGTCTTTGCCCGTAGAAAAGAGAAGTTTGGCTGTTCGGGACGCTGAAGAGAAACCACTGGTAGAGCTGGATAACATCTGCTTTATGGGAACCAATGTGGTAAGTGGTTATGCGACAGCAGTTGTCGTCAATACAGGAAATCAAACTTATTTTGGCTCACTCAGTAAAGTTATTGTGGGTAAACGTGCCGAAACAAATTTTGATATCGGGGTTAATAAAGTGAGCTACCTTTTGATCAGTTTTATGGTTGTCATGGTGCCCTTAATCTTCATGATCAATGGATTCGTTAAAGGAAACTGGTGGGATGCACTGCTTTTTGCAATTGCCGTTGCCGTAGGTCTGACCCCGGAAATGCTACCCATGATCGTAACTGCAAATCTTGCAAAAGGGGCAGTGAATATGAGTAAGCACAAAGTGATTATCAAAAGGCTCAATGCCATCCAGAATATAGGAGCAATGGATGTACTGTGTACAGATAAAACGGGTACGCTGACTATGGACAAAATCGTTTTGGAAAGACACTTGAATATTTTCGGACAGGAAGATGAAGAGGTACTCAAATGGGCTTATCTGAATAGTTTTCATCAAACAGGCCTTAAAAACCTGCTCGATGTTGCTGTTCTCGAACATGTCGAATTACATGACTACCTGAAAGTGGAAGAGCATTTTTTAAAAGTCGATGAAATTCCTTTTGATTTCCAAAGACGTAGAATGTCTGTTGTGTTAAAACAACGAAATGGTAAACATCTGCTCATCTGTAAAGGGGCGGTAGAAGAAATGCTTAATTTGTGCAGTCACGCCTTTGATCCGGGAGATGATAAACAGCTACATATTCAATCAGATCAGGTAATGCCTATGGATGAAGCGATGCGGAAGATGATTTTAAGAACTTCAAATAAACTAAATGAAGCAGGGCTGCGGGTTTTACTGGTTGCTATACGTGAATTTGATGACAGAGCACTGAATTATTCTTTAGAAGATGAACAAAATATGACGCTAACTGGATTTATCGGTTTTCTTGATCCTGCTAAACCATCCGCTAAAGCAGCAATTGAAGCATTACAGAAGTTAGGTGTGAATATTAAAGTATTGACAGGTGATAACGAGATTGTCACCAAGAAGATATGCCAAGATGTAGGTATTCCTTTTGATCAGGTACTTTTGGGGGCTGAAGTTGAAAAAATGACTGATATGGAATTAAAGGAACAGATTGGAGAGCTTTCTATTCTGGCAAAATTAAGCCCGGTTCAAAAATCTCGGGTTGTTAAAATACTTAAAGAAAAAGGTCATACAGTTGGTTTTATGGGTGATGGTATTAATGACGCAGCCGCACTTAGAGATGCCGATGTAGGAATCAGTGTCGATACAGCGGTGGATATTGCTAAAGAAAGTGCTGATATAATTTTGCTCGAAAAAGACTTGATGGTTTTGAGAAAAGGAGTAATTTATGGGAGGAGAACTTTTGGAAACATCATCAAATATATCAAAATGACTGCGAGTAGCAATTTCGGAAATATGTTCAGCATGTTGGGCGCCAGTGCTTTTCTGCCATTTCTACCGATGCTACCGGTGCAAATATTAGTGCAAAATTTACTATATGATGTATCACAGGTATCTATTCCATGGGATCGAATGGATGAAGATTTCATTGAGAAACCTAAAAAATGGGATGCTTCAGGCATTAAAAGATTTATGCTTTATATTGGCCCAATTAGCTCCATCTTCGATTATGCGCTATTTGCAGTTATGTTCTTTGTTTTTAAAGCGAATAGTCCAGAACAGCAAAGTTTATTTCAGAGCGGCTGGTTTATTGAAGGACTACTTTCACAGACATTGATTGTTCACATGATTCGCACGCGAAAAATTCCATTTATCCAAAGTTGGGCTACTTCGCCTGTAGTGGCGTTAACTTCTCTGATTATGGTTATCGGGGTATTGATTCCGTTTTCACCTTTTGCAGGTGCATTATATATGCAACAATTACCACTGAGTTATTTTCCTTGGCTTATAGCCATACTAGCTTCTTACTGCACACTTACACAGTTTGTTAAAACATGGTATATCAAAAAATTCAATCAATGGCTATGATAACGCAATAGTCAAATGACCTAATCCTTTTAAGAATTTATTTATCAATGTTGTATTGCGTCCTATCTATAGGGCGTAATCGGACTCAGTGATCATTCAAAATCTAGTCGCTAAGACGTCATGTATACATACGTCTTAGCATTTTAATGAAGTTATCTTATTCATCATTTTTTCTTCAATTAGCATTATAGTAAAAAATTAATAGAAGATCATTTTAAAACGATCACATTTTTACAACTAAAACAAGTGGTACTATACTTCCATTTTGCTTATATATATCCCAACTATAATTTGAAATTTTAAGTCCTGTTATAGGATAAGAAAAAAGGCGACAGGATTCTTCACTTTTTTCCTTTAAAATGGTGTACGAGAGGATGATCGTTTCTTTTCCTTGAATCTGGATCTTAAAACTATGGTCTCCAGGGGTATCGTTGAAGAATATAATCTCCATAAATCCATTCATTGGTGAATTTTCTGAACCTTTAATGATATGCCAGTCATAGAATGGTGTGCCAGTTTCTCCAACACTGACACTTATATTCTTTTCGCCAAAAGCATTTGTCAAGATGAGGTTGGACCCATTTTCCTTATCTGTGAAGGTAAGGCCAATGCGTCGAGGAGGTGCCTGGTTTAAGATATTGTCACAATTACGGTTTTTTTTACAGCTTGTTACTAAGCAAAAAGTTGCAACTAGGATTAAAATTGATGTAATTAATTTCATATTCAAGATTATAATAGATAAAGATACTTAATTATCCCACTTATGGTAATTTTTTAAATAAATATATTCGTTGATTTATGAATACTATAGGGGTGGATCAATATCTTGAATACAGCTGGCAGGACTTCTCACATTTCACCGTTTTTTAACCTCCTGTGATTGATAGAATTGACAATACCTACAATTTCTTGATTATTTGGCATAGCTTTGGCGATGATTTGATCAGTTAAAAGCAAATAAACTATTTGTTATAAGATCGTCTTTTGTAAGTACACAAATATTCGACTAAGTTTAATTAAGAAATTCTTTTTTACATCATTACCTCAATAACAGAGAGTAGTATTGTATATTTAATGCGTTAAGCATGCACAATCAGAATTTTCAGTTGATATACCATAATAATTATTTAAAAGGATAGCATGAAATCAACAATGCTTTTGATTATAGTATATGCCTTTTTCTCTTGTAGTCATAGTGCTAAATTAGAGGATACTCATAATGCAAAGGACCACAATTGCGACTGTGAAAAGACGGTCGGAATAGACCGTGTTTTATTTGCCACGAACATTCGATTGAAAAATGAGGAAAATAGGAAGGTATTACTGTTTAATTGTGCTACTATTCACACTGCCATTGCATCTATTAGTGATGACGATGGCAAGAATGAACGTGAAAAATTTATCTATGACTTGGATTGTATCTCTGCAATAGAACAAAGCCAGGAACTGTCTGATGATTTTAAATATTATACGGAATCGAAGCAATCTTCCGAAGATTTTTTTCAAAGCCTGAATGAGGAGAAGAAGTTCTTTTATGAGCTTACTTTTGAGAAGCAAAAGATCAAATCAATTTTAAAAGTGGAATTAGATTGAAAAAATTGTACACCTGGATAGATAGAGTAAAACGGGATCAGGCCAAATGAATATAAAGTTCACGACGTGAACACTACAATAAACTAAAGAATACTAACTTATTAATTATAAATTATTCGTCATGGGAACACTATTGTTAAACGGAACGTTTTTCTTCTTATTATCTTGGACAGGCCAAAATAACCTTGCTAAGTATCCATATGCAGATTCAGTCGTTACCGTTCAAGTCGAACAAAAACAAGAAAATAAACCGGTCATGATTTTAGAGGCATTTCAGATTCTGGATAGCGATGGCGGTTCTGCTGAAGCTGTATTAAGTATGGATAAGGAAGGAAAGTGCTATGTGGGTAAAGAGTTTATCGGTACTATTACGGCAGCAGGAGAATTGAAGTCTGACACAGGAGAGCTATTGGTCCATTTAAAAGGTAATGAGTTACTGTCCAATGACGGAAAAGTTTCACTCGTCATTAAAGAAGACGGTACAATTTCAAATGGCTCTGGTAAAGATATCACTTGGGGAACGGATGGTATATTAAAAAATATGGAATTGAGTCTAAAAATTGTTCCTGTAGACAGTAAAGCAAAAAGAGCGGCTTCCCTTCTCTTATATTCCTTTTTTGGTTCCACAGAGACGGAAGTTCAGAAATAGAGCTTCAATTTGCGATAGCATGACAGATCAAAAAAGTAGGAGCGACATTTATAATTATGTAATGCTGCTAACAGTAAAATACGCGACTTTGACGGCAAATCAAAGTAATGGGAGTAACACAATTAAAATTTTGTGTTAAATTTGGATTAGAGAAATTGTAATACCAAATTTCGTAAGGGTCCAAAACATTGGCAATAATTTTTATTGAATCCGAAACCGATAAATAATGGCAAAAAAGAAAAAAACACTTCCGAAAAATTTCAGTGAATTAATTACTGAAAATAATATAGACAATCTTAAAAAAGTATTTGATACGTGTGAATTCGATGCAAGAGGTGGTTATGGAAAAGCAACAGCTCTTAGTTTTTTCAATGTTCCGGATGAACTTGTTCGCTGGTTGGTGCAAAGCGGAGCGGACATCGAAGCTGTCGATAGTTATGGACGTACGGCACTGCATCAACATGCGATGATGCGAAGTGGCAAGTTAGCCGTCTTCTTAGAATTGGGCGCGAATGTCAAGGCAGTGGATAGCTATGGGGACATACCGCTACATTTTGCGGCTGGAAGTAGTTTTAATGCTTCATCTGTCAAACAACTTGTAGCCTACGGTGCAGATACCAAAGCGCTAAATTCATATAAACAAACGCCCCTCGAGCGAGCTTTAAGTAGTGCAAACAATATTGACATTGTACATTTGGTGGAAATATCGCGAATATTACTGCAAAGTGAATCCGAAATCACTCAAAAAATGAAGGATGAAATTACTCGAATAGGAGAAGGTTTTGAATTTCATCGGAAGAATTTTAATAAAGACTATTTACAAGAGACAGACCAGGCGTTAAGCAAACTCTATGAGATATATCAAGTTGCACCTGTCAAGAAACGTACTATGCATGATGGTGTATCACCAATAATTGCAAATGGAACAAGCTGGGAGAAACAATTTGAAGAATTGTGGGAGTTATTAGTGCCATCAAAGGGAAACGCTGACACAGTGCAAGGGGAGGTTGTGCGAATTGCAGGGAAAGTACGTGATGAAATATACCGTAATGGGGGTGGAAACTGGAACATTGATTTCAAAAAAATGTTGGATGCATTTTACCTTCACTTAACTTCTGAGCACGCTTTACCTGCTACTGAACTTGAAGAGGCAAAGACTTATATCAAAGATATTCGTAATACTGGATTTGCTGATGATCTTAATTGCCTATGTGAACTTGCAACGAACTGGGTACGTCTAAATCCGACACCAATTTTGCTTAATAAGCCAAATTACAAGAGATAAATTAATTCACTACAGTCGACGTTTCTCACGACATTTCATTCTATTAAAATAAGAGAGGCCAATCGAAAGATTAGCTTTTCTTATTTACTACCTAATGGAAGATTTGCTGCGATAGAATCAAATTGAAATGGGGAATAAATTGCTAAATAATTAACAACCTGAATATTGTAGTAATAGCGATTTATGGTGAAATATTAAAAATTTAACGTTGAATAATACTTATTTTTAAAGATAAAAATTTTAAATTCTGTATAGAATACTACATTTACTATTTCAAACACTGCCTTTGCTGTTTTATGGTTTTAGTTTTGCTATTATTACCGCAAGTTTGATGCAAATTAAACTCAACATTATGAAAAAGCTAATTTTAACAGTTCTCAGTTTCTTTACTGCTTTATTTACAGTAAATGCGCAAAAAGGTATCAACTATTCCCACACGTACGCCGCTGGAGGGAAGCTTCTTATGTGTGTTGATAGTGCTGCGGGAAATATCTATTATGACAATATGTTCCCCAACAAACCTAGCACTTACTTTAATTATTTACCTGAAATAAGCAATGTAAGTATCCAAATCTATTTCAGAAAAACAGACAATGTACAGCACTATCGGTATAGCATTTTAGTTGATGATAAACCGATAGCTGTAAACAAGCCAATAGACCAAGCGCAACTAAGAAATGTCGATAGACCAGACGAAACCTTCAGATCTGCAACACTTGGTGCTTTTCCTATTACCGGAAAAACCATTACAACCTTAGTCTACAGCATCGAAAAGCCCCTAGATATTGACAAATCTGTATTTTACGGGAAGCCTATTCCCAAGGCTAAAATAAAGGTTATTTCAAAACGGTACGCAATTGATAAAGGAGTTGATTACAGTTATATCGTTGATCCAAAACAAAACACAGCTATTGTTTTTACTGAGAAAGACGATGAACTTACCATTGTAAAAGACAGATCTGATATTGATTATGTTTATGTTATCTCCATAAAAGATAAGCAAACAAATAAAACAGTCTTTGAGTCAGCCTCATGGCAATATGGGGCTATGTCGATGAACATAAACTTTCACCTTATGTTAAGATGAACAAAAACATTTTCAAAAAATCTGGAGATTACGAAATTAGTATTCAACCATTGATCAAGTGGAATACTTCAGCAACAAAAGATATCGATAAATATACAAGCAGATATACTCTTTCCATAACATTAGACCAAGAAAACTATAGCAAAAAAGAACTTTTAACATATACGCTAATTGTATTTTTTTCTATTGGATTAGCATCTTTTATTATTCTTTACTTTAGCAAAAAAAGAAATAAGAAAAAGCTAGTTGAAAATGAACAGCAAAAAAATACAGCAAAGCTACAACTTAGTTTAATTCGATCTCAATTAAATCCTCATTTTCTGTTTAATGCACTTTCTGGTATTCAAAATTTAATGAACAAAAACGACATAGACAACGCTAATAAATATCTATCTAAATTTGCTCGGTTGACCCGTAACGTACTTGATGATACAGAACTGATTAGTTTATCACAAGAAAAAAATTTACTAGACGATTACTTACAAATGGAGCAATTACGATTCGGCTTTAAGTATGAAATTAATCAGTCTGGAGACTTAGATTTGGATAACACTGATATACCAAGCATGTTGCTACAACCTTTTGTCGAAAATGCGGTGAAGCATGGCATATCGCAAAAAGCTAGCGAAGGAAAAATTGTGATTGAATTTATCAAACAAGCGAGCAATTTGTTGTTAAATATTATTGATAATGGAAATGGATTTGACACGAAAAACAAGAACGATGGATTGGGGCTGCTGTTAACTGAGCGTCGAATAACACTATTGAATAGTGTTTATAAAGAAAATCACTTTACCTTAGCTATACAATCAAATTCTAACGGTACTAAAATAAGCTTAACATTAACCGATTGGCTATAATATGATGAGAGCAGTTTTAATAGATGACGAAATTTCTAACTTAGAAAACCTGCGGATTTTGCTAGAAAAGCATTGTCCGCAGATAACTATAATCGCAACAGCGCAAAGTGTAGGTGATGCAGTTGATGTTATTGAAAAATATGTGCCAGACTTAGTGTTTTTGGATATTCAAATGGGCGATAAGACAGGCTTTGATGTGCTAAAACTACTTCCAACGCGTAATTTCGATGTTGTTTTTGTTACTGCTTACGACCAATACGGGATAAAAGCTGTAAAATTCGCTGCCTTGGATTATCTTTTAAAACCGATTGATATTGAAGAGTTAATGAATGCGGTAAAAAAGGCCGAGCACAAATTTACAAGGCAAATACAAACCTCACAACTCGATTTTTTATTGCAACAGCTTAAAAAGCCAGAACCGACCATAAGCAAAATTGCCTTACCCATGCAAAGCGAAATAAGGTACATTGCTTTATCAGAAATTATACGTTGCGAAGCCGATAATACATACACCCATTTCTTCCTTTCTAGTGAAGAAAAAATAATGATTTCAAAATCACTGAAGGAATATGCAGATTTATTGTGCCCTAACGGTTTCTTAAGAACTCACCAAAGCCATTTAGTAAACCCGAAATATGTAAAAAGTTGGCTAAAAGAAGATGGTGGTATTTTACTCTTAATATCTGGAGAAAAAATACCCATTTCTAAACCTAACAAGGACATTGTGAAACAAGCCTTGCAGCAGCTTTAAGTGTTAAATAGCTATCCCCGGACCCATCTCAATGCTGATGTTTGAATCCTAATATTTTTAAACAAGAAAAGCCAATCTTGCGATTGGCTTTTTCTCTGTGATCCCGCTGGGATTCGAACCCAGGACCCATACATTAAAAGTGTATTGCTCTACCAGCTGAGCTACGGAATCTTACTCTTTTT
>NZ_ASZT02000137.1:0-14270 GCF_001006065.1 Sphingobacterium sp. IITKGP-BTPF85 | reverse complement strand
CCAAACACTCGTTTATGCCAACTTTCTCCAAAAGGAATCTGCCATTTATCAGTTAAAGACGCTAAAGAGGTGATCGTATTATCAAAGACAACAGTTGTGTCGTCAATCTGACCATCTTTTACTAAATTTTCAAATTCAGATCTGGATGCAGCATGCAACTGACCTTCCTTTTTAAAAGCAACGTTCATACGATCAAAAAGCTGAATATCAAAATCTGCTTCTAGTGTCTTCAAAAAGCGGACGGAACTGTCAATTGAACAACCAGATGCTGCAGCAATCTGCTCATCCACGGATAGCACAATAAACAAGTTATACCTAACCTCCGCCTGAGCAGATAAAGGTTCTCCATGCACTTTCCAGCCTGCGGCAAAATCTGCCAACCTGTTTTGAATCAATAACGCTTCATCATCAGTAAAGAAACGATTTGATTGATATACCCACGCACTTGTCATAACTTTTGAATTAATTAGTGAACATAATATGGTGAAATCATCAAATATACAATAACACCCGTTACCGCTACATATAACCACATCGGGTAAGTAATACGTGCTATTTTTTTATGTCTTTCATACGACCCGGCAATACCTCTTACATAAGTAATTAGTACAAAAGGGATAATAATAACAGACAATACTATATGTGTTATTAATATAAAATAGTATATCGGACGTAATATGCCCTCTCCACCGTATGGTGTAGAGTTAGCGGTCATATGATAAGCTACATACATTGCTAGGAACGCAACAGAACAACATACACAAAGTTTAATTAATCTTTCATGTAATTTACGATTACCTTTTTTAATCGCTAGGACTGCCCAGAACAATAATATCGCAGTGATACCATTGATCGTTGCATATATAGGAGGCAAAAATCCCAAAGGTTCTACATCATACCCTAATTTGCGTAAATTAACGCCAAACAAAGCCGCCACTACAAGTGGAATAACAACTGATAAAACGATGATCCACTTGTTATATTTCTTCTCTTCTGCTGTTTGTCCCATTTTATTTAGTTTCAATCTTTGGAGGATGATTTCTTATTTCCTCCACAACCAATAATTTAACCTCATCACTTAAGCGTTCCGCTTCTTTTTTCATCGTGATATCATAAAATCCTCTGATTCTACGTTTCGTATCAATCAAAACATAAGATGACCCCACAACAAAAGGATTATTTTTATCTGCTGTAGCTAAAGCATCTTGCAGTAAACCATCTTTTGCAAATTTAAAGATATCCGAACTCGGCTTACTTACAAAGTACCATCTTTTATCTGAGGGATCGATATTCTTAATGTAATTTTTTAATACATCGGGTGTATCATAAGTCGTGTCGACAGAAACAGAATAGAACTTAATCATCTTATTATGTCTAAACTCTCCAGATATCTTATTCAGGCTATTAATCATTGTTGTCGAAAACGACTTATCTCTCGAATAAAAAAGATGTACAACAGTAATAGCGCTATCCTTACCAAACAGATCAACGGGTTTGCCATCGTAGTTGATAAATGACATATTTGGAACCTCATGATAGATTGTATCCATGATATCTCGGCCCCATTTACGATGAGTAGTACCTGGAACTTCTTTTTGACCGAATATTGGCAAAGTAGAATACGAATTCGCCATCCCAGTTCTATTCAGCACTACATACAAAAATCCTGGCAATAATAATATTATTGCAGGATCATGATAGTTTGAATACCTTTATTTTTACCAGTATTTTTACCCATTTATTCTATTTATTTTCCCACAACTGGTGAGGATGCAAATCATTCAATAAGAAGTTACCTTCAGTTAGCATTAAAATGATAAAATAAATAATGAAGATAAATACAATACTTACAGTAACGATGAAACTGGATTTCTCAAATTTCAAGTGCATAAAGTAAGCGACAATATAGTAAGCTTTTACTAATGTTAATACAATATAGATGGTATTAACTAAAGCACCTTTTGCTAAGATTTGCCAATGATGAACAAATCCCAATGCAATTAAGAATTCGACAGCAGTTAATGCTAAAAGGACGAAGAAAATTCTCCAAATGCCTTTTTTATCCATTCCTTCTCCGTGTCCGTGCTCCTCATGAGCAATATTATCGTGATGTTGTGACATAGCTTTTCTAAAATTAAAAACTTATAATTATACTAAATAGAAGAATGTAAATACAAACACCCAAACTAAATCCACAAAGTGCCAGTATAAACCTACTTTTTCAATCATTAAATACGAACCGCGATTCTCGAATGTGTTATTCAAAGTCATGCACAGGACGATAATATTTAAGATAATACCTACAGTAACGTGAAAACCGTGAAAACCTGTGATCGTAAAGAACAGATTGGCAAACTGCAACGCTGAAGTATAGGAGATATCATGTGTAAAATACGGTTGCAAAGCATCTTTAATAGCATCACCCTCTAAACCTGTTGCCGGGTTTTGACCAAACCAGAAACCAGCATGGTGTAAGTGAGTCCACTCGATCGCTTGACAGCCTACGAAAGCAATACCACCAAGTATTGTCCATAACATCCATTTTACTACTTCATTTTTAGAGTTACGATGCCCTGCTTCTACAGCTAAAACCATAGTCACAGAAGACATAATCAAAATAAAAGTCATAATACCAACGAACACTAAAGGTTGTCCGTGTTCTGCAATACCTGGTATAGATTGGAAAATCTTATCCGCATCTGGCCATGTACTATGTGCAAATCGTTGCGTTCCGTAATAAACCAAAAACGCAGAAAATGTAAAGGCATCCCCAACTAAGAAAAACCACATCATGATTTTTCCGTATTCCAAATTCCAAGGTGATTTTCCACCATTCCATGGACCGGTTTTTACCTTATCCAATTGTGATACAGTTGTACTCATTGTTTACTATTATTGATTCAAAAGTAAGAAAACATATATATAAATCCACAAAAGATCGAGAAAATGCCAAAAAATAGTGGCTAAATTCATGCGGAATTGATTGCCGTCTGGAGGAAGTGGTTTAAATACTCCCACTAAAGCGGTAATCAACACGATCACTCCCGCAATAATATGTGCTAAGTGCATTCCTGTAAAAACATAAACAAAAGACTGTGACGCATTGTTATTCACAAAATAAACGCCTCTTTCTGTTAATATTTCCCACGAATAAACCTGTAGCGCAAAAAATATAATTCCCAAAATTAAGGTAGCAAAAAGCAACGCTTTCTGTCTAGCCAAATTACCTACCTGCGCTGCCTTATAAGCAAAATGCATGGTAACACTACTTAAAACAATTGCCATCGTACTATAGATAAAAGTATCTGGTAATAATGTTTTAAGTCCTTTATCAACACCACTTGCTGTATAGACAATAAAACCGCTGGACAATGCTGCGAACATCATAAACATACCCAGCATCCCCAACCATAGGGTAAATTTTTGAGCCTTACGCGATACTAACTTCTCGTCAGTTTGTTGTACTCCTTGATTTAACATTATTTCAAAGGTATAAAGTCAAATAATAACACTAATTGCGTAATAGGCAGATAAAAAAATGAGGTAAACATCACTTTTCTCGCCGAAGCAATATCCTGATTCTTAAAAAGCTGAAAGCCATAATAAGCAAAGAACACACCCCCTATCGCAGAAACAGCTGTAAAGATCCAGCCTCCGAAACCATAATACATGGGAAGAAATGCTGCTGGTATCATGATCAATGCTGAAAGAAAGACCATAAAAGCAGAAATCTTATCACGCTTGGTCGTTGGCAATAACCTAAAACCCGCCTGTTTATAATCATCATCAATCACCCATGCTAGAGACCAGAAATGTGGGAATTGCCACAAAAACTGAATTCCAAACAAAATAAATGGAATCATAATGATTGCACTTTCATTCGTTTGACTGTAGATTGCTAAATCATCTTGACTAAATGCAGCAAAATAACCAATCAAAGGTGGCAATGCACCAGGAAAAGCTCCTACAAATACAGCAATCGGTGATTTCCTTTTTAATGGCGTATACACAAATGCATATAACAATATGGAAAACACCGATAATAATCCCGCAACAAAATTCAAACGTACCAAAACCAAAGTTCCCAAGATTCCCATAAATAAACTTAGAATCAAGGCCTGACCAGTTGTCATTCTTCCTGAAGGAAGGGGACGGTCAGCAGTACGGGTCATTAACTTGTCTAGATCTTTTTCGATAATCTCATTGAAACCATTCGCTGCACCTGTCACTAGGAAACCTCCTAATGTCAATAGCAACCAATTGATCCACAAAATATCCCCTCCAAGTTGCTTTGCTCCGATCAAAAAAGAGATGGATGCCGAAAAAACAACCGTTAATGTCAGTCTTAACTTAACTAATTTCTTGAAATCAGAAATAAATTCTTTCATAGCGACAAATGTCCTCTTTTTAATTGTTTGTACAAAGTAAAAACTAAATTACCTTATACATCCATTTCATTCATTCAATTAACGTTGCGATTTTCCTAACAACAACATCAAATAATATTGACATCCAAATAAAAGACTGCCAATGACCAAATGAGTTGTCTGTGCGAATGCAGGAACAGCAAATCTTGCCAGGACAATACCCGATAACATCTGAATACCTACTAAAATAAAGAGTAGCGTACCAAATCTTGCTTGAACTGTACTACTACTAAACTTTGTACGCACTAAAAAGAACAATACAATTACTAAAATCAAAGAACTATATGCTAGCCAACGATGTATTTCAAAATGTTGGCCAATATTTTGTATAAAATCTTCTCTAGGCATACCGGAAGCTGTCAACATATCAACAATTTCCCGTACTTCTGTTCCGAAGACAACCTGCACTAACATCAACACTAAAGAGATGATGGCAAGCATTTTTAATCCACTGGAATCTCGGTTAATCAGGATTGACTTATCCCGTAATGTTGTTGCTTTAAAGTAGGTATAGATGGAGATTGCTACAATAACCAATGCAAGAAGCATGTGTACTGTAATCACCCAAGGTGTTAAATTAGTTGAAACAACTATCGAACCCAACCAAGCTTGAACGACAACAACAAAAACATTAACCACCGACCAAATAAAAATTGATCGTTTCGATTTAATATAGGTAAAAGAATAGATGGCTGTAAACAATAAACAAAAGCCAGCAACAACACCAACTAAACGATTGGCATATTCTGTCCATGTTTTTGCTACATTAAACTCCTCATGTTCAAGAATACTTTTGTCATGACGAATTTTAGTTGCCAAATCACGATAGCCAAAGAATTCAATCATCTTGGCAAATCGCTCATTTTTCTTAGCTCTACCTGTTATATAATGTTCTTCATAACCAACCGGCAACTGTGATACATCCGTAGGAGGAATAATCCGATTAAAGCATTTAGGCCAATCGGGACATCCCATTCCGGACCCCGTACTACGTACAACACCTCCAGCTACAATCACTAAAAACAAAACAACTATTGTAATGAAATTGGATCGAATAAAACGCTTTTCAGCAGCTGGAAACATATCTTTTACCTTTTTGGTTATCAATAATATTTAGAGTAAGTCATTTCGCACAACTTACTCTAAATATCGTTTTTAATTATTTTTTATTTTGAGCATCCCATTCTGTCTGGATACGCTCAGCTTCTTCATTACCTTCGAAATCATGAAGGAAATTAGAGCTCATTGTTTCTGAGAAAGGTACAGTCTGAGGAATAAAATCTTCATCATGTCCTGGCTTACTGTAATCATACGGCCAACGGTGTACTGTTGGGATCTCTCCTGGCCAGTTACCATGGATATGTTCTACTGGAGTAGTCCACTCTAATGTATTGGACTTCCAAGGATTCTGAGGAGCTCTTTCTCCAAAGAAAATGGAGTAGAAGAAGTTGAACAAGAAAGCTACTTGACCTAAACCTGCAACAATAGCAGCCCAAGTAATTAACATGTTAACTGAAACCCATTTCTCCATGAAGGCAAACTCTGTAAATGCATAGTAACGACGTGGAACCCCATCTATACCCATAAAGTGCATTGGGAAAAATACCAAGTAAGCACCGATAAATGTCATCCAGAAGTGTAAGTAACCCAATTTAGTGTTCATCATACGACCAAACATTTTAGGGAACCAGTGGTAAACACCACATAGCATACCGAAGATCGAAGCAGATCCCATTACCAAGTGGAAGTGGGCTACAACAAAGTAAGTATCGTGCAAGTTGATATCTAATGCTGCATTACCTAAGAATAATCCTGTAAGACCACCTGAGATAAAGAAAGATACTAAACCAATAGCAAACATCATCGCTGGAGTGAAGCGGATGTTACCTCTCCATAATGTCGCCATGTAGTTAAATGCTTTTACCGCAGAAGGAACTGCAATGATTAATGTTGTGATCATAAATACACCTCCTAAGAAAGGATTCATACCTGTCACAAACATATGGTGACCCCAAACGATAAATGATAAAACTGTAATACCAATTAACGAGTAAACCATGGCATGGTAACCAAAGATCGGTTTACGAGAGTTTGTTGAGATAACCTCCGAAGTAAGACCCAATGCAGGCATTACAACGATATAAACTTCCGGGTGACCTAAGAACCAGAATAAGTGTTGGAACAAAATTGGAGATCCACCTTCATTAGGTAAAATCTGGCCTTGAACAACTAAATCTGATAAATAGAAAGAAGTACCGAATGAACGGTCAAAAATCAATAGAACAACTGCTGATACTAATACTGGGAAAGATAACATACCTACGATGCAGTTAAGAAGAAAGCCCAGATTGTTAAAGGCATTTTCCAAAGATCCATACCTTTAGTACGCATGTTTAAGATTGTACTTACGTAGTTAATACCACCGATCAACTGTGAAGCTACGAAAAGAACCATACTTACCAACCATAAAGTCATACCTGTAGCAGACCCTGCAATTGCTGTAGGTACTGCAGATAGCGGTGGATAAATTGTCCAACCAGCTGAAGCAGGTCCACTTTCAACAAAGAAAGAAGCAATCATGATAACTGAAGCTACGAAGAACATCCAGTAAGACAACATATTCATCAAAGGAGACGCCATATCGCGTGCACCAATTTGATAAGGGATCAGTAAATTACTAAAAGTACCCGATAGACCCGCTGTTAAAACGAAGAATACCATAATGGTACCGTGTATGGTTACCAAAGAAAGGAAAAAATCAGGGGCAATACGACCACCTTCAGCCCATTTACCTAAGAATACTTCCAAAATTGGAAATTCTTTATCCGGCCACGCAAGTTGGATACGGAATAAGATGGATAAGATCATAGCAAATACCGCCATGAAAATACCCGTGATCAAAAATTGCTTAGCAATCATCTTGTGGTCACCACTGAAGATATACTTCGAGATGAATGACTCTTGATGATGTCCGTGCGAATCGTGATGCTCAGCGCTATGCGAAATAACTGTACTTGACATATTCGTTTTTAAAATTCAATTATTCTAATTAATTTAATGAGGCAGTAACGTTTACGCTATCTTTTAACTGAGGTGTTTTTACTTCTTTAGCGGCAAACTCCTTCTGTAAATCCTCAGTAAAATATTTATTTTGCGTCGCTAACCACGTTTTATATTCCGCTTCACTAACAACTATTACTTTTTTCTGCATATTATAGTGACCTTGACCACATATCTTGTTACATAACATAACAAAATCGTATTTAGGGTCATTCATACGCTCACGCATTTCTTCAGTAGTCACAGTAGGTGTAAACTGGAAGTAATTCGTCATACCCGGTACAGCATTGATCTGAACGCGGAAATCAGGAATGTAGAATGAGTGAATAATATCTTTTGAAATGATGTGGAAACGTACAGACTTATTAACCGGAATCACGATATCAGCACCTTGAATATCATCCCATGAAGTTTTATCATTGAAATCGATACCGTAAGGATTAGTCGGAGTCGTTAATTTATAATTGCGTTTTCCTATCTGACCATCTAAACCTGGGTAACGCACATGCCAAGCAAATTGCTCACCCAATACTTCAATCTGAAGAGCAGATTTCTGCAAATCTTCTGGCACATTTGTAATTGATCTCCATGTAAAGAAACCAAATAATACCAATACCGTCAAAACAACAGCTGGAACAATTGTCCAGATTTTTTCAATTGTATTGTTATGTGGTAAATAGTAAGCTTTACCATTTTTCTTCATTCTATAAATGAACGTAAACGTCAATAATAAAATGTGTGTAATGATCAATACAAAGGTTGTAATAACTGTTGTAATGATAAACATGGTATCAATCTTCGTACCATGCTCTGTTACAGCATCTCTCCAAGACATACCACCGTAGTGAGAGAATGAATAATACACACCTCCTAAGAAAACAAATAGGAAGATGAATAATAACCATGCCTGGAAACTATTTGATGCTAAAGGATTATGCTTTCTGTTCATCTTATTTGTTAACTCATAGATTGAGATAACTTTACCAATAACAGCAACAACTGTACAGATAACTAAGAATAATAAAACATAATAAATGAAGTTTTTATAGACTTGAGGGTCTATCTTCTTCTCTACCTCCGCAGCTTTGGCGTCAACTTTTGTTGTAGACGTACCTGCTGACGCAGCAACTTCTGCTTTTGCAGTTGTAGCCGAATCGACAACATTTGCTCCAGCAGCTGTTGCATTAGTTGCAACAGCTTCCGTAGCTTTAGTCGTATCTACCACTACAGAATCTTGGCTTGCAAAAGATGGGACTGCGAATAACAACCCGATTGCAAGGACCAAACCTGAGATGGATTTGAATCTATTATTTAATTTAAAGCTCATTTCTTTATAACGATTTTACGTAATATCCCTTTAAAAGCGAAACTATATTTGGTGATGTAAACTCTCATCCAAGAACGGATGATTTTTAGCTACTAAGCTTTGTTTACTCAATTTACTCATTACTAAGAATGTAAATAAACCTACAAATCCAAGTGCTGTACCGATTTCTACAATACCAAACCCACGGTGAGATTCAACTGTACCAGGCATAATCATGATATAGTAATCTAACCAGTGACCTGCAAGTAATAAAATCGCAACGAATAACATGGCATTTTTCTTACGTTTTGCATCACGATCAACTAAAAGCAATAAAGGAGCTAAAAAGTTAATAACAATGTTTAACCAGAACCATGGTTTATATTCTGGCTCCCAACGTTTGTAAAAATATACAGTTTCCTCAGGCATGTTAGCATACCAGATTAAGATAAACTGTGCAAACCATACATAAGTCCAGAAGATAGAAAAACCAAAGATCAATTTACCTAGATCATGTAAATGATTTTCATTTACCCAGTTCATGTAACCTGCTTTTTGTAATACAATTAGAATAATTGTAATCACACAAAGACCACTAACCCACATTGCTGCAAAGTTATACCAGCCAAACATCGTAGAAAACCAATGTGCTTCTAATGACATGATGGTATCAAATGACCAAATTGGAGTTGTAAAACCAAAAATAACTAAAAATATAGCTGATAATTTAAAGCTCTTTTTATAAGAATTTAAACCACCTTCTAAATCTTCTTTATAAGACAATTTCGCTAAGATAATGGCAAAAATACTATAAAGTCCCATAAAAATTACCTGGCGACTTAAAAAACCTGAAAAATTCAAATACCATGACTTTCCAGCGATGATACTATCATAAGCAGGGCTATTCGGATCTGTAAGACCTTCTGCATACCAGTGATGGTATAGATTGTGAGTGCTTAATCCCAATGCAACAATCACTAATAAAATGATTGACGCAATAGGCAAAATACCTGCCATAGCCTGAGGTATACGGATGATACCAGCTGACCAAGCAGATTGTGTTACATATTGTAATGCCAGGAAAAAAGCTCCAGCAGCACATACACATGTAAAATAATAACCCATCAATAATAAGTTAGCATAAGTACGCTCTACTAGAATATGATCGCCCATAAGCATTCCGTAGGCTACTGCAGCTATACCAACAACGATTGCGATGATACTGAATGTTTTTGCTTTACCAGCAAACTCGAATCGCTCGTTGAAATTATAATCGTGATGATGATTGTGAGTTCCCATTTATTTATCTGATGTTAGATTATTTCTTTTGTAATTCATGAACGTACATAACAACTTCCCAACGTTCTTCAGGAGACAACTGCGATGCATGCGATCCCATTGAGTTGTGACCGTAATAAATCGTATGGTAAATCTTACCATCTGTCAAATCAGCCATCATACCGCCACGAGAAGAATTTGCAGCATCCGTTTTATGATAAGACGGTGGATTAGGGAAATTCTCAAGCTTACGTGTGCCTCTAGAATCTGTAATTTCACGGTCTTTTGTAATAGAACCATCACCTTTACCTTCTGGTCCGTGACAAACAGCACAGTAAGTAGTAAACAAAGCCTGGCCTTTTTCAAGTCTAGCTTGTGTTAACTCAAAAGGGTTAGTAACTTCACGTCCTGCGCGTTCGTAATCTTCCAAAGTGTTAGCATATTCAAATCTGGTAAAACCGATCGGATCTGTACCTTTTGGAGGTGTTTGTGCAGTTTGCTTGTTTTTAAAATTCTCGTTTGGTTGATCTGGATTGAAAGCAATCGGATCGTACATGTTGCGAGAAAACTCCCAACCTGTACTACGAGTAGTCTTGTCACCACAAGAAGAAACGACTGCTGTCAACGACAGAGCTGCACATACTGTAACTAGTAAATTCTTCTTATTCATAACTAACATATTTTCTATCATTGTACTTAACTTCTACAGCACCGGCCTCTTTCAATAAAGAATCGATCAAAGCATGGTCTGTGTTCTCACGAGCATCTATAGCGATAACGAAACGATCATCTGTAGCTCTTAAATCCATTACGCGAGGTGTACGTCCCGGGAATAAATGATTGCGATAAAAGAAAGTTGCAACCATACCCAAGGCACAGATTAAAATAGTAACCTCAAATGTTACTGGAACAAAGTTCGGGATAGCGAATGATGGTTTACCGCCGATATTCATTGGCCAGTCGTGTACCATTGTATAGTACAATAAACTGAATCCTAATGTTGTTCCTAGTGCTCCAAAGCAAAATGCTGCAATAGGCAAACGCGAAGGTTTAACGCCCAATTTATCTTCAATACCGTGAATTGGCATTGGAGTAAAGCAATCATAGATGCTTACATTATTTTTCTGCAATTTGTCGATCCCATGCATCATTTCATCCGGATCAGCAAAACTACCTAATATATATTTTGTATTGCCCATTGCTATTATTTTAACTCTTTAATTTCTTGTTCTGTTACCGAATCATATTTACCTAAAGAATCTCTAAAGTATTCCACTTGTTCAGCTGGGAATGCGCCTTCTTTAACCAATTTCGTTTTTTGTTGTAAACTAGAGCTTTTCAGCAATAATTTAACCTCTGCAATCGCGATACCTGGTAAGAAACGTAAGAACAATAAGAACAATGTAAAGAATAAGCCGATCGATCCAACGAAAATACCAACATCTGTCCAAGTTGGGTAAAACATAGCCCAAGATGAAGGTAAATAATCACGGTGTAATGAAGTCACGATAATTACGAAACGTTCAAACCACATACCGATGTTTACCACGATTGATAAGATCCATGAAATAGGAATACTTGTACGGATTTTCTTAAACCAGAATAATTGTGGAGAAATTACGTTACAAGTCATCATTGACCAGTAAGCCCAAGCATAAGGACCAAACATACGGTTTTGGAAAGCGTACATTTCGTACTCCGATTGTGAATACATCGCGATGAATAACTCTGTTAAATATGCAATACCAACGATAGAACCTGTCGTCATGATAATTTTATTCATGGCTTCAATGTGGAACATCGTGATATAATTCTCAAAATTCATTACTTTACGTAAGATCAACAATAAAGTCTGCACCATTGCAAAACCTGAGAAGATCGCACCAGCAACGAAGTATGGAGGGAAAATTGTTGTATGCCATCCTGGGATAACAGAAGTTGCAAAGTCAAAAGATACAATCGTGTGTACCGAAAGTACCAATGGAGTTGAGATACCTGCCAAGATAATTGACACAATCTCAAAACGTTGCCAAGTTTTTACTGATCCGTTCCAACCGAAAGACAATACAGAATAAATCTTTTGTCTTAAACCAGTAGCACGGTCACGAATAGTCGCGATATCCGGTAATAAACCACAGTACCAGAATACTAAGGATACTGTGAAGTATGTAGAGATCGCAAATGCATCCCATACTAATGGTGAGTTAAAGTTAACCCATAAAGATCCGAACTGGTTTGGCAAAGGGAAAATCCAGTATGCTAACCAAGGACGCCCCATGTGAGCTACAACATACGTTGCGGCACAGATAACGGCGAAGATCGTCATCGCCTCTGCCGAACGGTTGATGGAGTTACGCCAGTTCTGGCGGAAAATTAATAATACGGCCGAAATTAACGTACCTGCGTGACCGATACCTACCCACCATACAAAGTCGGTGATATCCCAAGCCCAGCCTACAGTTTTGTTCAGACCCCAAGCGCCGATACCTGTCCAAAAGGTATAACTAACGCTGACTACCCATAATAAAGCACCTAATACGGCTACAGTGAATCCGATCCACCATGCTTTATTCGGTTTATTTTCAACCGGTAGTAAGATATCATCCGTAATTTTAGCATACGTAATGTCCTTACCGGTCATTAATGGTTCTCTTAATATTGATTCGTTATGCGATGACATAGTATTTTTATTTCAAATAATGAACAAGATTACGCCTCAAAAGTGTTTCTAACTTTTGTCATATAACCGATACCCGGCTGTACATTGATTTCCTCAAGTACGTAATAAACACGCTCATTGCGTAATGCTTTAGATACTTCTGATTCTGGATCATTAGCATCACCAAAGATAATCGCATTTGCAGAACATGCTTGTTGACACGCCATTTGGATATCGCCGTCTTTTACTTTACGGTTCTCCATTTTCGCATGTAATTTACCAGCTTGGATACGTTGGATACACATCGAACATTTCTCCATAACCCCACGTGAACGTGTCGTTACATCTGGATTCAATACCAATTGTGTAAACTCATTATTCAAGTAGTTGTCAAAACGTGAATCATTCCAGTAGTTAAACCAGTTAAAACGACGTACTTTATATGGACAGTTATTCGCACAGTAACGTGTTCCGAAACATCTGTTGTAAGCCATATGGTTCAAACCTTCTGATGAGTGAACAGTAGCTAATACTGGACATACTGTCTCACATGGTGCATGTGCACAATGCTGACATAACATCGGTTGGTGAACAACGGTTACATTTTCGAAACTATTCAGTTTTTCAATATCCGCTTCTTTTGTATATTCATTACCATCTTCTTCGATAGTGTAGTAACGGTCAATACGTAACCAGTGCATCTCACGACGACGGCGAACCTCATCACGACCTACAACAGGGATATTGTTTTCTACGTTACAAGCAACGATACAAGAACCACAACCTGTACATGCATTCAAATCGATTGCCATCACCCATTTGTGACCTGGTTGCTCATACTTGTTCCACAAATCATACGTTTTGTGTTTATCTGTAAAGCGGCCTGACTCTGAGTTAGGATCTTTTAAATATTTAGCGAAAGTAGTTTCACGAATGATGTTACGACCTTCGATTGTGTGGTGTGTTTGTGTTTGCGCTAATTGATAAATCGTATTCGCTTTAGCGATAGTTGCTTTAGCTACAAACTGAATTGTACCATTAACTAAGCTTGCAAAAGGGTAAGCATTTTTACCTACATTATTACCAGCCTTACCAACTTTAGTACGTCCGTAACCAATAGCTACTGAAACAGTACCCAAAGCTTGTCCCGGTTGTTGAACAACTGGTAACTCAACTTTGTAACCATTAGCTTCAACAGTAACTGTTGCATCTTCACCCAATCCTAATTTCTCAGCATCTTTAGGGTTAATAGCAGCATAGTTGTCCCAAGTTACTTTTGAAACCGGATCAGGAACTTCTTGTAAGTAGGCATTATTTGCATATCTACCGTCACGTAAAGCACTTGATTCATACAATTTCAATTCGAACTCACCAACTACTGTTTTAGCAGCTGCTATAGCAGCACTAGCAGCAGCCTCTACATTACCAGCGAATGAATAAGAAGCTGCAGTTTTTGCACCTTTATATTCAAATCCTGTTTGCAAAACGCTATTCCAGTTCTTTGTACTTCCAGCTAAAATAGTTGAAGTCCAAAGGTTTT